>JACRBX010000055.1 GCA_016219225.1 Deltaproteobacteria bacterium | reverse complement strand
ACGGGCAACGCTTCAGCGGGCATCTTTCCTCCATTTACGCAGGGTTACCAACAGACCCGCGGGGAAAAAAAGAACGGTACAAACATAGGCCAATCCTAAAAATATCAGCCAGCGGTCCGTAAAGCTGCTGACGATATCGCGGACAAACACGATGATCAGGGAGCCCACCAGCGGCCCGAACAACGTGCCCGGGCCGCCCAGGATAACCATGAGCAGGGCTGATGATGAGTGGATCAGACTGAAGTCTGCCGGATTGGGACATCCGTAAAAATAGGCATGCAAAACTCCTGAAATTCCACCGATAAGTGCGGAAATCAAAAAAGTCAAATATTTGTAAAGCCACACATTGTAGCCCAAAGCGCGCATGCGGGTCTCGCTGTCCTTGATTCCTTTCAGCGCCAGACCAAGGGGGGAGTTGACCAACAGCCAAAAGGCCCCGATCACCAAGAGAAAAATCAGGACTACCAGACCATAGAAGGCGACGGGGCTGTTCAGGTTGAGGCCCGGGATCAAGTCCGGCCTGGCCAGGCCCGGCAACCCATCGTCCCCGCCCGTCACCGAACGCCAGCGATAGGTTACGCCATAGAAAATCTGGCAAAACGCCAACATGATGACGAGGAAGAATATGTCCCGGGTACGGATAGCCAGCGGTCCGACTACCAACCCAGTCGCCAATGCCGCCAGCAACCCTACACCCATGGCCGACCAGGAAGCGCCGCCCCAGTGGCGTGTAAATATAGCAACCGCATAAGCGGCCACACCAAAAAAAGTTGCCTGCCCAACCGAGGCCAGACCGAGGTACCCCAGCAGCAGATTAGCCGACATGGCCAGCATGGCCAGAATTAAGGCACTGGTGACCAGGCCCAGGCGATACGTCGAAAGCACCAAAGGTAAAAGGGCAAAGACGGCGACGAGTGTAATAAACGAAAGAATTTTTATATTGCGGTTGCTCATAGAACCCGACCCCAAAGTCCCGTTGGTTTCAAGGCCAGAATAATGGCCATCGGAGCGAAGATAGTAAACATGGCCAGTTCCGGGAACAGGGCCTTCCCGAAATTGTCCAGAGCGGCCACGATGATACTACCGAAGAAAGCCCCCTTCATGCTCCCCAAACCACCCACAATGATCACCACGACTGCCAGGAGCAGGACATCCAGATCGACCCCGGGGTAGACTCCGACGAAAGGGCCGCCTAAAACGCCGCTCAGACCGGTGAGGGCCACCCCCAGGACGAAAACGGTCGTGAAAAGGACCGGCACATTGATCCCCACCGCCCGGGCCATCTGCTCGTCGTCTACGCTGGCCCGCAATATGGCCCCCCATTTCGTTTTTTCCTGAAAAAGCCAGAGGCCGATCCCAATGAACAGGCCAACGGCAATCACGAATAAACGATATTTGGGAAACACGATTCCCCCCATATTGAAGGCACCCTCCAGCCATTCGGGCTTCCGCAAGGTGGTGGGATCAGCTCCCCAGATGATGATGGCCAGGTCACCGATAATAAACATGCAGCCGAAGGTCAGGAGCACCTGCAGCAGGCGGAGCCCATACACCCGCCGCAGCAGAAACCGTTGGAGAATGTATCCCACGGCGCCGGCCGCGACCGCGCCCGACAGGAGTCCCAGGAAAAAATTACCGCTCCAGTTGTCCACACTGAAGGCCACGTAGGCCCCGATCAGGTAGCAGGAACCGTGAGCGAGATTAAGGATGTTCATCAATCCGAAGATGAGGGACAATCCTGCGCAAAGCAGAAACAGGAGCATGGCAAAGGAGAGGGCATTGAGGGTCTGAATGATCCAGAATTCCATAGTAACCTTCGCCCTTCTACGGCTGTTCCTGGGTGATCTTCTCGGCAATCATTTGCCGGAGAGCCTTCTTGTTGATCTTGCCGACCGCAGTGAGGGGAAAGGAGTCGACTATCTCCAGGCGCTCCGGCAACTTGAATTTGGCTATTTTTCTCTCCTGGAGAAGGAAATCATTCAGAGCCTTAATCGTAATACTCGACCCCGGACGCGAGATGACATAGACGCAGGCCCGCTCGCCCAGAAGGGCATCCGGCATGGCGATATAGGCACAGTTGGCCACGGCCGGATGAGCCAGAATGTGATTTTCGACTTCTTCCGCGCTGATTTTTTCCCCCCCGCGGTTAATACAATCCTTGATTCTCCCTTCCACGATTACGTTACCCGTCGGATGGAGGCGAACGAGGTCGCCGGATTGGTAGTAACCGTCTGCGGTAAAGGCCTTGGCATTATGCTCGGGGGCCCGGTAATAGCCCCGGATGGTGTGAGGGCCCCGGCACCAGAGTTCACCCACCTCTCCGGAGGGGACCTCCTTCCCAATTGCGGGATCGACGATCTTGAATTCATCCCCCGGGGATTGGGGGCGGCCCTGGGTATAAAGCTTTACTTCCTGGGGATCGTCCCGGCGCGTCCAGTACAGGGGCCCCTCCGCCATGCCCAGGACCTGCTGCACATCACACCCCAGCTCCGGTTTAATCCGCAGGGCGATTTCCGGGTTTAACTTGGAGCCGCCGGTTAAAATGACTTCCAATGAGCTCAAATCATACTGCCGGCGGTTGGGATGGTTCAGCATACCCACGATCATGGTCGGTACGGCCACGCAATGCGTCACCCGATACCTGGCGATAAGGGCCATCATCTCCTCGGGAGCAGGATTTTCCGCGAGCACTTCACAACCGCCTTTAGACAGCACCCCCTGCAAACCCGGACAAGCGACGGCAAAATTGTGTTCCTGCGGAATAGCAATGAGAGAAACGGTGTTTTCGTTGAGGCGGCATATCTCGGCATTACACCTGAAATTATAAACATAATCATTGTGGGTTCTGGGGATCAGTTTGGGAATACCGGTGGTTCCACCGGAAAGGAGCAGAACCGCCGGGAGGTCCGGAGCCGGATGGGGAAGGCTGCTCGCCTTGAGCCGCTGTTCGATGGGATCCTTTAGCAGGGCATCGATCGAATGGCCGTCTCCCTGGGGATCTCCTCCGGCGACCAGGACCATCTCCATTTGAGAATTCTTGCTTCGGACCTGGGTGGCCATCTCCTGATAATCGAACCCCCGCCAACTGGCGCCAATGGCTATGGCCCGGGCCTGGGAAAGCTCGGCAAAATAGTTGATTTCAGCCTCCCGGTGGGCAAATAAGGCCATAATAGGAATGCCACCGGCTTTCAGCGTGGCCAGATAAGTGATGACTACCTCGGCAATGTTCGGCATCTGCAGGATCAGGCGGTCGTAGGGACGCAATCCCAGATTGACCAGGTGAAGGGCCAGGCGGGTGACGAGATGGCCCAGATCTTCATAGGTGAATTCCCGGCCTCCAGAGGTAATCAGGGCCACTCGAGGTCCGAACTTTACAAAACATTCATCCAGGACCTCGCTGATGGTTCGATCGAGCCAGTACCCCGCAGCCCGATATTTATCGGCGAATTCCTTCGGCCAAGGCGTAAAGCCTTCCATAGTCGTTATCCTCCTTAAACAAATAATTAAGCAGCCTCCCGTCACCTGGGCTGCCGAAAAAAGGTGCTGTAATGGCTAAATACGCGTCCCCAACTTAAAACCGTCATGAATAGCGTTGTATAAGCTTCTGGGAACCATGGCATCGCCGATAACATACAATTCGTCACAAAAATATTCGAGATCGGTCGTCAGTTCCTGGCGGGACTGGACGGGGCCGGCCAAAATGACTACATCCGCCGGCAGGCTCAGATTTTTGCCATCTTTGTCCTGGACCATCACCGAACCATTTTCGATGCTCAGGGGCTTGGCCCCCGTGAAGGTTTTGATGTTGAGCTTTTTGACCAGGGCGGTGTGACGCCATTTGAAGGTCATGGACACATCAAAATCGACCCTCTTGTTGGCTTCGACAATGACCGGTTTTTTCCCTTGCTCGGCCAGGACCTCAGCCACGGTCAACCCGATCTTGCCACCACCCAGTATGACCGCCTGTGGTCCGGCCTTGGCCGGATATCCGGCAGACAGGACCTTCCAGGCATCATAGACGATTTCCGTATCTATTCCCGGGATAACGGGTTTTTTTACCGTCGCTCCAGTGGCTAAGACGACTACATCAGGGTCGAATTGTGCGGCCACCCGCTGATTAACCGGCGTATTGAGCCGAACGGGTATGTCCAGGTCTTCCAAACGGTATTTATAATACTGCAGGAGTTCCTGCAGGACTTCACCGCCGGAGATGTCTTTCGATGAGGGAATGAGTCCGCCGCCAAGTTCATCGGAGGCTTCGAATAGGGTCACTTCATGGCCCCGCTGGGCAGCGGCGATGGCGGCTTCAAGACCGCCCGGCCCTCCCCCGACCACCATGACTTTTTTCCGGACCGCGGCCGGCGATATGGAATATTCGGGCTCGACCTCATGTCCAAGCCGGGGGTTCACGGAACAGATATAGGGCTGGTTGTAAAACATCTTGGCCAGACAGAGCATACATCCGATACACGGTTTGACCCGCTCGGGGGCTCCGTTATTGATTTTATGGATCATTTCCGGATCGCTGAGGAGCGGTCGGCAGATTTCCCAGTAGTCGAACACGCCGTTAGCGATCGCCTTATCGGCCTCCCAGGGATCGGAAAGCCGCGGGCCAAAGGCTAGCGGAACGTCGCCAATGGTTTTCTTAGCTTTTTCGGCCAAATGTAACCATTCAGTCCGACTTATGTCTCGTCCGAGGGCGCCCTGCCGGGATTCATGCCAGCCGATTACCATGCTGATCAGGTCCACTCCGGAATGCGCTGCGATGCGCATAATCTCCAGGCATTCTTCTTCTGTATTCCCCCCATATTCGTCCATAAGCTCGGTCCCATTAAGACGGATGATCACCAGTCGATCAGGTCCCACGGCCTTGCGCAGCGCTTGAATGATCTCCACCATAAAGCGGGCCCGTTTTTCCACCGAGCCGCCGTAGGCATCCGTCCGCTTGTTGGTAAAGGGAGACAGAAAACAACTCATCAAATATCCGAGGAAACTGGTCACCTCAACGCCGTCATAACCGGCCCTGACGGCGCGCTCGGCGGCTTGGGCATGATCGGAGATCGCATTCTCTATTTCCTCCCGGCTCATCGCCCGTGGAGGCCGAAAATGCTTTAAGGTTTGTGGGGTATCCGAAGGCTGGACACAATACCCCAAGTCGATTCCGCCATAGCGACCTCCGTGCAGTATCTGTTGAATGGCTAGGGCCTCATGGGCATGGAATAAACCCGCAATTCTACTAAGGCCCGGGATATATTTGTCGTCATTAATACAGAGCTGACTGTGATAAGCCTTCCCTTCGCCCAGGCTATCCGGATAAGCGCCCTGATTGGTCATGATGGCGGCACCCGTCTGCGCTATGACCTGATCGCGGGCAAATTCTCGTTCGGTGAGAAATCCGTCACGGGTGTTAAAATTGCTTACGCAGCAAGCAGCATATTTGATTCGATTCTGTATTTCATATTTTCCTATTCTGCTTTTTTCGAAAATGTGGGAAAAATCACTTTTGGGCATCTCTCTTCCTCCCGAACAGAGCATCTTGGAACCTTTCAGTTTTATGAAAGTGACTTGGCTTGGGGAGCCCCCTGCGGCTTCTTGGCCATTAGGGATGAGCAAATTATATGCCAGGCATTTTTTTCACCAAAAGGTGTTATGGTTTTATTGGGGATTTATCATAATAAGTTTGAATAATTTTAGATGGTTAAATTTGTATATTTCGCTTTATTTAGATTGCTTGAAGATCGTCTGATCGCTTTGTTCTTATAAAAATAGAATTATCCCAAACAAGGATTAATCTCTTAATTGAAATTAATTTTCAAATATTTTGAAAATAGATGGAATATTTTTCAATTTCGTTATAATGATTAATTGGACGTTTTTTCAACGAAAGTCTCGCCAAGGAGATTTTTTATGGATCTATCCGAAGTCCTTATCCAATTTCACCAACATATCGTTGAGACCTGGGCTCACCGCATGCTCCACGATAATTCCTCAAGGTATGCGGACGAACCGGCTCAGGAATTGACCATGCTGATCGATCGAGCGGCCAACTGTTTCCGCTTGGCCTTGGTGGATGACCAATGGGGAGATTTGGTTGAGTTCATCAATTTCATCGCCTATAAAAGGCTCCACGGCGGTTTCACCCTTTCCGAAGTCCAGAGAGCTTTCGAACAGTACCGCGAGACCGTTCTTCCTCTGCTGATAAAGCATATTAAGCCTTCCTCTTTGACACCGACCCTTCTGCGACTGCATCGGTGCCTGGTATCTACCGTAACCCAGTTCAGCTCCTATTTTCAGGAATTGCACGAAGAATTCCTTCGCAACCAGGCAAAATATCTGGAGCAAGAGGTGGCGGATAGAACCGGGAAGCTGGCCGATTCGGAACGTAAATACAAAACCCTGGTGGAGGATATCAACGACGGCTATTTTGTCCTGGCCGAAGGAACGATCATCTATTGCAACAATGCCTTTGCCAGAATGCACGGATATGGTGCAGAAGAAATCGAAGGGCACCATTATCTGGAATTCGTCGCTGTGGAATCGAGACCGGAGGTAGAAGCCTCTTATGCCGATAGCCGCAAAGGCCTGCGCAGCGCTTCCCGACTGGAATACCTGCGGTTACACCGGGACGGTCGGCACCTGTCAACCGAAATCATGGCCAAACTCTCCTCATTCGGGGGACAAGTGGCGAACATTGGCGTCTGCCGTGATATAAGCGAGCGTCTGGAATTGGAAAGAAAAAACCGGGAGGTGGAAAAGCTTGGCGCCTTGGCCAACTTAGCCGGCTCGCTGGCCCATGAGATCAACAACCCGTTGACATCCATTAAAATGAATCTGCAACTGTTTTCGGAGGGACAATTGCCGGAGGATGCCCGCCGGAAACTCCTCGCCTCAACCCTTCGAGAGACGGAGCTGATTCGGAGAAGGGTTATAGAAATGATGGACCTGACCATACCTTTTCGCCTCAAGATCCGATTGGTTGACCTAAGGCAATTGATCAAGGGCTGCATCAAAATGGTTGAACAAAGAATGAATTATCAGGGAGTCCGTGTTATTACCCGATTCAGTTCAAAGGTCGGTACGGTGTCCGTGGATCCGGAACGTATCGAGCAAGCTTTGATCAACTTGCTGCTCAACGCGCTGGAGGCGTTAGCAACGGGAGGACATATATTTATCAGCACCAAATGGTTGCGGGAGAAAGGGAAGCTTTGGGTGTGCTTGCGGGTTGCAGACGACGGCCCCGGAATTCCCGTAGAAAAGCGTCCCTATGTCTTTGATCCTTTTTTCAGCCAAAAGGCCGGCGGTATCGGCCTGGGTTTAGGAAACGTTAAGAAAATCGTCGAGGCCCACGGTGGCCGGGTATTCGTCTCCGAGCGTATCCCCAAGGGGGTGGGCTTCACGATGCTGCTGCCCCAGAAATGAGAGAGCCCATGAGAGCCAAAGTGTGTATCATTGATGATCAAAGCTCCATCCTGGAATCCATGGAGATGTTTTTTAGACTGAGAAAATGGGAAGTATGCACGGCCACCAACGGTCCCGATGGGCTGGCTTTGGTGGAAAAATTCCGGCCGGCACTGCTGATTTTGGATATCAGGCTGCCGGGTATGAGCGGACTGGAGGTCCTAAAGCGGCTGCGGGGCAAATTTCCAAAGCTGCAGGTGATCGTAATCACCGCCTACCAGGATATGGAAAGCACGATTCAAGCGATAAAACTGGGGGCCTTTGATTATCTCCATAAGCCTATCGATGTGGATGAAATGGATACCGTCATCCGCCGACTGGAACAAACCACCCAGGCCCACTACCAAGATGAAAGCGAAGTCCTTGATCCGGCAGCGGCTCAATCCGGTCCCCAGCCTCTGATCATAGCGCGCAGTCGGAAAATGAAAGAGGTGTTTAAAATTATTGCGCTGGTCTCGGAATCCCGGGTGACGGTACTCATCCAAGGGGAAAGCGGCACCGGTAAGGAGTTGATCGCCAGGAGCATCCATCACAACAGCCCGTGGAAAGACAGGCCTTTTACGGTGATGGATTGCTCGACTTTGGTGGACTCCCTCGTGGAGAGTGAACTTTTCGGTTATGAGAAAGGCGCTTTTACCGGCGCCCATGAAACCAGAAAAGGGCGCCTCGAATTAACCGGGGAGGGTACTATTTTTTTTGATGAAATCGGGGAGCTGCCCCTGACCATGCAGGGTAAACTTTTACGGTTTCTGCAATCGGGCGAGTTCGTGCGGGTAGGTGGGAATCAACCCAATTTCTCGAGAGCCAGAATCGTGGCGGCCACCAATCGGGATCTCACCAAATTGGTTCAGGACGGCAAATTTCGGGAAGATCTTTACTACCGGTTGAAGGTGGTGACGATCAATGCGCCGCCGTTACACAGTCGGAAATCGGATATTCCAGTTTTAGCCGATTTTTTTCTCAAGAAAATGGCCGACCAAAACGTTTCCAAACTCAAACGGCTTTCACCGGGGGCGTTAGACCTGTTGATGCAATATGACTGGCCGGGAAACGTGCGGCAATTGGAAAATGCGCTGACCCGCTGCGCCGTGTTAACCTCGGACCTGGTGCTGACCAGAGAGCATACCGAGGCCTGCCTTCAAGACTCCCCCAATCCTCCAAGAATGGAGGGCCCCAGTGAAGGTCTGGAGAATTTTGAACGGAACCATATCCTTAACATTTTGAACAGCAAAGACTGGCATTTAGGAAAGACCTGCGCCCAGTTGCGGATGTCCCGACCAACATTACGGGCCCGCATGAAAAAATATGGTTTAACAAAGAAAGCTATACCGCGTCCACCGGTATCCCCCCCAGGGGCAAAAGGTCGGGAAATAATTCCCGGGCTTCCGCCAGCACGGTGAGATCGCCGTAAACCGGAGCGCTGAATAGGACTGTTTCTTGATCCACAGAAATCTTCCGCAGGGTTACACACCCTTCCTGATCTTCCACCAATTGAACGCTGTAATCGTGGAACCGTTCTTCGCTTAAAATCCGTAAAATATCCAAAGTTAGAATCTAACCTCTCTTTTTCAGGATCTCTGCGGCCAGCAGGGCCGCGCCCACGGCCCCGACGATCTGGGGTTCAAAACAGATATGGGCCTTCAGGCCCAGCTTCTCCTCGATACGTCTGACCACCCCCAGGTTTTTCGAAATCCCGCCGCTGATGACAAAGTCCTCTTCCACCCCGACGATCCGAACCAGGCTCTTGACCCGGTCGGCCACCCCGTCGCAGAGTCCGGCCAGGATCCGGTCGGTCGGCTCCCCCTGTCGCATGAGTGACAAGACCTCAGATTTGGCGAAGACCACACAGGTGTTGCTCACCTTGATCTCTTTTCCCTTGGCCTCCAAAGAGAGCGGCCCTATATCCTCCAGCCGGATCCCCAGGAGCCCGGCCATGACCTCCATGGCCCGTCCTGTGCCTGCCGCGCACTTATCGTTCATCAGAAAGGTAGTGACCTTGCCTTTCTCGTCGCAGCGGATGGCCTTGCAGTCCTGACCCCCCATATCCAGGATCGTCCTGACCGTAGGGGTAAAGAAGTGGGCACCCCGGGCATGGCAGGTGATCTCGGTAATATTCTTATCGGCAAAGGGGACCACGACCCGGCCGTAGCCTGTGGCCACGGTAAAAGCGATCTCTTCCTGACGGATAGAGGTCTTCTTCAGCGCTTCTTTCAGGGCCTCGACGGCGGTGGCGGCACTTTCCGGACCGGTTCGGACAATGCTGTAGGAAGCGATGTGGCCATCCACCAGGATAACGGCTTCCCCGGAAAGGGAACCCACATCTACGCCACAAGTGATCATTGATCGTACTCCCTTAATGAATTAATCTGTAGTAACTCTTTTACCAATGCCTCACTTTTAATGGTTTCCAAGGCATCCGCCGCCAGTATCGCCGCACCCAGGGCACCGGTTATCTCCGGGAACTCGGGCACCCGCACCTCTATGCCCAACTGGCGTCTTAAAGTCTCGACAATTCCCACATTTTTAGCCACGCCACCGGTCAGAATCACTTCCGGTTCCAATCCTACCCGGGGGATGATGGATACCACTTTGGCCACCAGCGATTCATGGACGCCGGCCAAAATATCCTCCCTGGCCGATCCGCGGTGGATTTCGGCCACGATCTCGGATTCCGCAAAAACCGCACAGGTCGTGGTCAACCTGACCTTTTTTGAGGAACGAAGGGATAAAGGACCGAGATCTTGAACCGAAAGCTTCAGCATTCCGGCCACGGTCTCCAGGAAAATTCCAGCCCCGGAGGCACATTTATCGTTCAATACAAAATTGGTCAGGTTCCCTTCTGAATCGCACCTGAGGATCCGGCTGCCTTCCGCCCCCAGGTCGATAACTGTCCGGGCCTTCGGGAAAAACCAGTGGGCCCCGACCACCTGGCAAAGCATTTCGGTCCGCTGACCGTCAGCCAGGGGAACCTTCTCCCGCCCCACTCCGGTGGCAAAGATTCGGTCAATCCCTTCCGGTCTCAAGGCATATTGCTTGAGTATTTCTTCAAAGGCGGCACCGGCCGCGGCCTCTACCGCCCCGGCGATGACCAGGGACCCCTGACCGAGCAGACATTTCCCCTGGACCAGGGCCACATGGACACTCTGATGGCCGACATCAATCCCGGCTGTAATCATCTAATCCCTTGTTTCTCCTTCTGAATATTTTTTATTTTTTTATATAAGTGCATGGTATAAGAATTTCCTTTTGGGACGCAGATCGGCGCAGATTGCCATGATTTAATTTGAAAAAAGGTTCCAAGATTCAAGATGCAAGTTGCCGAATGCGGGTTTTCGCTTTGAGCTTTCAGGTTTCAGCTTATTTCTTGAACCTGCGGGTATCGGCGAAAATCTGCGTCCTAATTTATGAAGTATTTTGATTTTTTAAAACAGGGCCGGATCAGGGAGAAGATTTTCGATCCTAATCCACCACACCTATAGATGCAGAGGTATCCTTTGTCCGTCTATCTCGATCGTTGTCTTGGCATAGGTCAGTTTCTGGATGATCTTTCCATCCTGAAGATGAATGACATCGAGACCCCGCCTTTTTTCAGGCTTTCCCGTATACCCTTTTTCTGACGAAGGCCAGGAAAGTTCCCAGCGATAAAGGACTTTTTGTTCTTTTTCGTCAATAAAAAGATCTTCCCCGGTGAATCGAAACCCGCCATGATTGGCAAACCAGGGGGCCCAGGCCTTTCGCAAGGCCTCTTTTCCAACCGCCTTCCCACCGGTCCAGTTTTCGAAAATCACCTCATCATGGAAGAGCGTCATCACCCCTTCCAGGTCATGGTCGTCCCAGGCCAGGTTCCATTCCTCCATGGCCTTCAGAATCGCTTCTCTTGACAGGGTCATGAGATACTCCTTAGCATTATTTCCCATAATGAAAAATTAAACCATATCGCAAAAAAAAGCAAACTGAAATCCTTGCCGCTGAGGAAGCAGGTCAGAACTTTAGGAGAAAATCAGGGTCTATTTTCCCCTTGACCACTTCTCCCCCCTTTTATTATACTTCAGTACTTATACTATTAAATTAAGGATCATATTTTTGAACCCTCAAAAGGGAGGATGACCTTTGACCACCGGTATCATTCAGGACCCCATTTTTTTAGAACATATCCGGGGATTTTCCCATGTGGAAAGCTCTGAGCGGCTGGAAGTTCTTTATGACATGCTGCAAGAAGACCTTGCCGGACAATTCCAATCCATTACTCCCCGCCCGGCCACTCATCAGGAACTGACTTATATCCATACCGCCGCCTATGTCGATCGGGTGGCCTCCACCGCCGGACGGGAATATGTCTCTTTGGATCCCGACACCCAGACCTCCCCCAAGTCCTATGAGGCGGCCATTACTGCCGCCGGAGGACTCTTCACCCTGGTCGATGCCTTGTTAGCCGGTAAGATCGACAATGGGTTTGCCCTCACCCGCCCACCCGGACATCACGCCGAGGCCGATCGGGCCATGGGTTTTTGCTTGTTCAATAATGTAGCTTTGGCCGCCGAATATGCCCGTCATCATCACGGTCAGGAGAAGGTCCTCATCGTCGATTGGGACCTCCATCACGGCAACGGCACCCAGCATGCCTTCTGGAAGAGCAACAAGATTTTGTATTTTTCCACCCATCAGTATCCTTATTATCCCG
Source organism: Deltaproteobacteria bacterium (assembly GCA_016219225.1). Classification (NCBI taxonomy): domain Bacteria; kingdom Pseudomonadati; phylum Myxococcota; class Myxococcia; species Deltaproteobacteria bacterium. Next base: position 10,602 of record JACRBX010000055.1, on the reverse strand, counting down.
GCAGCGGGGCGATCCACGAAGTAGGTGCGGATAAAGCGCAAGGCTATACGGTCAATTGCCCCCTCTCCAGCGGCTATCAGGACCAGGACTTCGCCCAGATCTTTGAAAGGGTCCTCCTGCCCATCGGCCGCCAGTTCAAGCCCGATCTGATCCTGGTTTCGGCTGGCTTTGATACCTATTACCAGGATCCCCTGGGTGCCCAACAGGTAACCCCGGCGGGATTTGCCCGGATGACCAGACTCCTGATGGATCTGGCCCGGGACGTCTGTCAGGGCCGGTTATTACTGACCCTGGAGGGTGGCTATCACTTAAAGGGATTGCGCCTTTCCGTCCTGGCGGTACTCAAGGAACTGTTGGGAGAATCCATCCTTTCCGCTGATCAACAATTACCTGATTCCCGTCCGGACCTGCCTATTGTCGAAAAAGTCTGGTCCATTCAAAAAAGTTTTTGGAAAAAAAGGGGTAAACTTTCATGAAACTTTCACAACAAGAGGTCGAGCACGTGGCCTTTCTGGCCCGGTTGCAATTGGCTCCGGAAGAAATTGAAACCTTTACCGGCCAACTCAATGGTATTCTTCTTTATATGGAAAAATTATCGGAACTCGATACCGGCGGCATTGAACCTATAACCCACGCCCTGCATTTATCTAATGCCTTTCGGGAAGACCAGGTTGTCCCTTCATTGCCGCGGGAAGAAGCCTTGGGCCTGGCCCCGGAACAGGGCTGCTCGGCCTTTGTGGTGCCCAAAGTCATTTGATGCTCGATGCTGGATTAATGAGAATGTCGAAGGAAGGGAAAAATCACTTCGTGATTCGAAATTCGATGTTCGTATTTGTTGATTTCGCCGAATCCCGCCTTGCGGGACTAAACGACGAACGGTATTTTCGTGTTAAACCCATTAAAGTTACTTGAACCAGGATAACTATGGAATTATATCAAATAACCATCGCCCAGGCCCATGAAAAATTAAAAAACAGGGAAATCAGTTCCCGGGAATTAACAAGATCGGTATTAAACCGGATCGACCAGGTTGAACCTGCAGTAGGCGCCTATATTACCTTGACGGCGGAATTGGCCCTTGAGCAGGCCCGGCAAGCCGACCAACAAATCGCCGACGGCAACATCTCTCCCTTGACCGGTATCCCTTTGGCGGTAAAGGATCTGATTTCCACCAAAGGAATAAAGACCACCTGTGGTTCCCGAATCCTCGGAAATTATATCCCCCCCTATGATGCCACCATTATGACCAGGCTTCAGGCCGCGGGATGCGTTTTGCTCGGCAAGGCCAATATGGACGAATTCGCCATGGGTTCTTCGACGGAAAATTCAGCCTTGAAGGTCACCAGAAATCCCTGGAACCTGGACCACATCCCCGGAGGCTCCAGCGGGGGGTCGGCTGCCGCCGTAGCCGCCGGAGAATCCCTGGCCGCTATCGGGTCGGATACCGGCGGCTCCATCAGGCAGCCGGCCTCGCACTGCGGGGTTGTGGGGATGAAACCCACTTACGGCCGCGTATCCCGTTACGGTCTGGTGGCCTTTGCCTCCTCCCTGGATCAGATCGGGCCTTTGACCCGGGATGTGACCGATTGTGCCCTTTTGTTGAATACCCTTGGCGGATATGACCCTAAAGATTCCACCTCGGTCCCCCGGGAAGTGCCCGATTACACCAGGGTTCTGCAAAAGGATTTAAAGGGATTACGCCTGGGTATTCCCAGAGAATACTTTGTAGAGGGGATGCATCCGGAAGTGGAACAGGCTGTCCGAAAGGCCATTTCCGTCTTTGAATTGCAGGGAGCCCATTGCCTGGAAATCTCTTTGCCCCATACGGAATATGCCGTGGCCGTCTACTATATCATTGCCACGGCCGAAGCCAGTTCCAACCTGGCCCGCTATGACGGGGTCAAATACGGTTACCGGGACCCTGATGAGCGGACCCTGATGGAAATGTATCAACAGACCCGTTCCAAAGGATTCGGATCGGAGGTGATCCGGAGGATCATGTTGGGTACCTATGTCCTTTCTGCCGGCTACTACGACGCCTATTACCGAAAGGCCTCCCAGGTCCGGGCCTTGATCCACCAGGATTTTCAAAAGGCCTTCCAGAGCTGCGACTTAATCCTGACACCGGTGGCCCCGACTCCGGCCTTTCGCCTGGGAGAAAAATCTTCCGATCCCCTCGAGATGTATTTGACCGACATCTTCACCATCTCGGTCAATCTGGCGGGGATTCCGGGAATGTCCCTGCCCTGCGGTTTCAGCAGCCAGGGACTCCCCATTGGCTTGCAGATCCTCGGAAATCACTTTGATGAAGAAAAAATCCTGCTGGCCGGTTACGCTTTTGAACAAGCTACGGACCATCATTTACGCCGTCCGTCTTTGTGATTTATTTAAGGATCTGTTTAAAACTTATTGAAATTCAAAATACTATTTGACAGGATGAACAGGATTAACTGGGTAAATCCTATTAATCCTGTCGAATAAAAAAGGAGATGAATCATCATGAAAATTTTAAGAGTCAACATGTCCAACCAGACTATCCGTTTTGAAGAGGTTCCCCAGCCTTATCTCGGTCTGGGCGGCCGAGGTTTGACTTCCGTCATGATCGACACCGAAGTACCCCCGAAATGTGATCCTTTGGGACCGGAAAATAAACTCATTTTTGCCCCCGGGCTTCTGAGCGGCACCAGCCTGGTCAATACCAGCCGAATCTCAGTAGGCGCCAAAAGCCCTTTGACCGGAACCATCAAAGAAAGTAATGCCGGAGGGACCATGGCCGCGGCTTTGGGACGTCTGGGGATTACCGCTATCGTTATCGAAGGCCAGGCCGCCGCAGAGGAATTATTCTTCTTGCGCATTGATGAAAAGGGTGCGGCCTCCCTTTTACCGGCCCAGGCATATAAAGGGATGCGAACCTACAGCCTGGTTGAAAAATTGCTCGAAATTTACGGAGACAAGACCTCAGTCATGGCTATCGGCCCGGCCGGCGAATACCGTTTAACAGCCGCCTCGATTCAAGGCTCGGATATCGACGGCCGCCCCTGCCGGGCAGCAGGGCGGGGAGGACTCGGGGCCGTCATGGGAGCAAAAGGGTTAAAGGCCGTCCTGGTGGATCAACGGGGCAACAGCCCTGATGCCCTGGCAGATCCGGAAACCTTCAAAGAAGCGGCCAAGGTCTTTGCCAAGGCCGTCAAGGCCCACCCCTTCAGCGGCCAGCTCCTGCCCAATATTGGGACGGCCGGGATGGTGGGACCGGTAAATTCCCTGGGCGGTTTCCCCAGTTATAATGCCACCCAAGGGGTCATGGACGGCTGGGAAAAGATCAGCGGAGAGACCATGACCAAAATCATCAAGGAACGGGGCGGGAACCCCACTCACATGGGTTGTGCCCAATGTATTGTCCACTGCTCTAATGTGTATGTGGATGATCAAGGGAAATTTATGACCTCCTCTTTGGAATACGAGACTATCTGGTCCATGGGCGGTATGACCGGGATTAACGATCTGGATACCATTGCCCGTCTGGATTTTCTCTGCGATGACATCGGGCTGGATACCATGAGCACCGGCGTGGCTCTGGCCGTGGCCATGGATGCCGGCTACAAAAATTTTGGCGACACCGGGGCGGCGATCCAAATGGTCGAGGAGATCGCCCAGGGCAGCCCATTGGGCCGGGTCCTGGGTAACGGCCCGGTGGCCGTCGGCCGGCACTTCAACCATCACCGGGTGCCGGCGGTCAAAGGCCAGAGTATAGCCGCCTATGATCCCAGGGCCATGCAGGGCAATGCCGTAACCTACGCCACTTCGCCCATGGGCGCCGATCACACCGCCGGGAATGTGGTCGGCCGATATCTGGGTGGACTTCTCGATCCTTTAAAGACCGACGGACAAGTCCAGGCCTCGAGAGAAGCCCAGATCGCCATGGCTTCGGTGGACTGTACCGGTCTTTGCCTTTTAGCCAGTTTCGCCTTAACCACCCCGGAAGGCGGCGAAGCCTTTCTCAAGGTCATGAATGCCAAATTGGGCACACAGCTTGGGCCCGAGGTCATCGGCCAGATGGGGGTCCGCGTCTTACAAGTGGAAAGGGAATTTAACCGCAAGGCGGGTTTCACCAGTAAAGATGACCGGCTTCCGGAATTTTTCTATAAGGAGCCCTTGCCCCCCCACAACACCGTGGTGATGATCACCGATGAGCAGATGGACAGTACGTTTGATTTTTAAAAGAAGGGATCGAGGATTCGAGGAATCCTATTGGTTAATATGAAAATCTCCATTAAATTATTCGGCACCTTGAGCCAGCGTTTTCCCGATTACCGTACGGACCTGGGTCTTGTGGTAGAATTGCCCGAAGGGTCGAAGGTGGCAGACCTTTTGACCCTTCTGAAACTCCCCGAATCCCTTGAAAGTTCAGTGCTCATGAACGGCCGTTTTTTAACTAGAGAGACCGGCCTGACCGACGGATCTGTACTCCAAATTTTTCAGGCCCTGCACGGGGGATAACCGTCTTTTAGAAGGTTATTAAAGTCTTGACTTATTAGAATTTTTGAATAATATGAATTAATAAAAAATGAAGTTCGTTTTAGGGTCTGGAGAGATATCTCTGGAGGAACCTATGATGGTCGGGCCGCCGTCGGAGCAGTCGCTTTGACGGCGGTTTCTATTTATGGAGGTTCCTATGAACGGGATATCAAGAAGAATAATCCTTACGACTCTGGTTTTAGCGCTGGGAATTGCCCTGGTCTTTTTATCCGCTTTCCTCCTTCGCTTCCTGTCCAACCCCGGGGTGGTTCTGCTTTTAAGTCTGATAGGCTTTATGATAATCGGCCTGGTTATCAAGCATGCCGCTGCTAAATCTTTATAAAAACAATTGGGTTATGCCAGGTCCGCTCCCCGCTCCAAGAGCAGCTCTCTCAGCACAGAGCGATGACATTTGTCTTCTTCTTCGCAGTAGTACCCCAGGGACCTATTGGTCTGATGCAAGAGGGCGGCTAAAAGATCCAGAATCTTCCCGGGTTTGCGGTGAACAAAACTCTCTCTTCAAACATCCAATGGGGCTACCAGTAGACGATACCTGATTTTTTCTTCCATTCTTCCTCAAACTGGTCGTCAAAATAGTTTTCCAACTTTTCCAGAAGACGCTTCCAGCCGGACTTGTATTCATACTGCAGCATATCCTCAAGAAAAGGAACGATTTCAGCCAGCTTTTCTTTCGGCAAATAGGCTCGGGCCCCCAGATCATGGGACTTTTTTAGGGCCTCGGGGCTTAAAGCGTGGGCCGTCAGCATGGCCACTTTGAATTTGCGGGAGACGGCGATTTCGAGGAGATCGAAGCCGCGTACACCCATGATATCTAAAACGACTATATCGTAATCCTTCGATTTGAGTAGTTCGGCTGCCCCCTCGTAACTGGTGGCCTTGTCCATCGTACAGTCCGGACAGCCCTGCAGGATCACCTCTTCGAGGGTCTCCAAGACATCCGGCTCATCATCCACAGCCAGGATTTTTTTATTTTTCAGACCCGATTCAGCCATCTTTTTTCTCCTTTTTCACTATTTGGTCTCGGCATCCGCCTGGTCTAAAATTTCTCCCAGGGCATAGGCCGTATCCCCGACCAATTCAAGGCAGATTTGCCGCCGGCCTTCAGGGTTGTTATAAAATGCCTTGGTTTGCTCCTTGTCGGACCAGTTCACCCGGGCGATGTCCGCACAATTGACCCCGCCGTAAGGTTTGGCCAGTTCCTCGAATTTTTTGTTCAGTTTCCAGCTTAAGCGCCACATCCGGGGATGTTCTTTTTCCTCCAGATTGCCCCGGCTGTAGAGACTGGAGATAAAGGACACTCCGCCTAACAAAATCCCGCAGACCCGGCCGCTGCTGGCCACCCCACCTCCCAAGGCCCCCATGGCCTTGATCAAGGTCTCATTTTTGTCACCTGTCTTTTCCTGGCCCACGGCCATGATGACCTGGCTTCAATGAAAACGAGCCATAAACAGTTCTTTCGCTCTTTGACGCATCTCTTCAGGAGTCATGATTTTACCTCAGTTTTCTAAATTTTACCTGCAATAATTTATTCGAGTTCAATTTTCAACTTTAAAGGGGCAACGCAAAAATAGGGAGAATGATTACAGGATAAATGCCTTGGAGGGAAAGCGGTTTCTGAATCTCATTTAAATTCCCTGGGATTGAAATCTCCTCTATTGAGCAGGGCAGCTCCGCCTTCGTTGGTCTGGGTCAGAACATACAGGCCGGCCTTTTCCGCATAACGCCCCACTTCATCCTTAACTACCAGAGCCCCTATGCCGCCTTCCAATTTCAGGTCCCGATACTCCGGGAACAGTTCCTTAAACTGCGGGAGTTTCTCTTCCACAAATCGATCGACCATCCATTTCTCAAGCTTATTTTTGACCTCCACGACTAAAATCCAACCACCGTTTACGGCGACAATATCGAACTCGGCGATACCTTTCCTCTTTACATTTCTACGAATTCTCTCAAAAATTATATTTCGCTTTTTGAACAATTCGGGAAGATTCCGGTAAAAAAGTTCCTCGGCTACCTCTCCCTGAACCAATCCCAAATTACCCATTTGTATCCCAATCCGTTCTAATTTGATATCGGTTTTCCGAAGCTGCTCATCGGTTTTCTGAAGTTGTAGATCCGTTTTCCGAAGTTGCTCATCCGTTCTCTTAAGTTGTTCATCGGTTCTCCGAAGTTGCTCATCGGTTTTTTTCTGGGACTCTTTCAGTTCTTGAATTTGGGAATCGGTTTTTTTCTGGGAATTTTTTAACTCAATAATTCCTTTGAATAATGATTCTATCCCTTTTTCAATTCGGTCTAATCGGCTTTCCATACTGGGACACCTTTGGGTTTATAAAAACTTATTGACTATATTAATAAAATTAAAAAAAGAGGGCAAGGATGTCAAGAAAAAATATTTTCCCCCTTGTAGTATAGATCCTCGGATTCAGAACCATTGGGCTTTTCCCCCGCTGGTGTTGGCCGCACTTTACGAGCGGTTGCGCTCATAAATAATCCTTAAGCCCTCCAGGGTCAGGTAGCTGTCCACCTCTTCGATGGTTTTAGATTCGGCAGAAATCAAAGGGGCCAGTCCGCCGGTGGCGATAACCTTCGGTTTTTTGGGAACCGTATCCATAATGCGCTGCACCAGCCCGTCCACCAGACCGGTATATCCATAGATAATCCCCACGTTCATACTGCTGATCGTGTCCTTGGCCAGGACGGTCTTGGGTTTGGAGAAGATTTCCACCCGGGGGAGCTTGGAGGCCTTTTGAAAGAGGGCCTCACAGGAGATGAGGATACCCGGGGCGATGGCCCCGCCCATATATTCCCCTTTCTCGGAAACATAATCAAAGGTGGTGGCCGTCCCGAAATCCACCACGATCAGATTGGTCCGATATTTTTCATAAGCTGCTACGGCATTGACGATACGATCAGCCCCCACTTCTTTAGGGTTATCATAAAAAATCGGCATCCCGGTCTTGATTCCCGGTCCGACAAAAAAGGGACGGAAATTAAAATAGCGTTTCCCGAATTCCTCCAGGGTATAGAGCATGGGCGGGACCACGCAAGAGATAATCATCTGGCCCACCTGGTCCAATCCTAATGCACGGGAAGCAAAGAGGTTCCGGATGAAGATCCCCAATTCATCCAGGGTGGCGTCTTTTTCCGTTCGGATACGCCAATCACAGAGCCGGACAGGCCCATCATAGACCCCTAAAACAATATTGGTGTTTCCCACATCCATAACCAACAACAGATCTTTTAATTTTTTAGGCATTGAATTCCCTTTCAATCATCCGGGCCGTTTCTTCGGCTAATACCTGAATCTCTTTTTCATCCTCCCCTTCTATCATGACCCGGACCAAAGGTTCCGTCCCTGAAAAACGGACCAGCAGACGGCCTTTTTGGCCCAGTTTTTTCTCCACCTTCCTGATTTGCTGGGTGACCGCCGGAAAATCCTCCAGCCGTTTCCGTTCCTTGATCCGGACATTGACCAGTTGTTGAGGATATCGTTCCATGACGTCCGATAAGTCGGAAAGACTCTTCCCCTCCTTTTGCATGATGGCCAGGAGCTGCAAGGCACTTAAAATCCCGTCCCCTGTGGGGTTGTGGTCCAGGAATACCAGATGACCGGATTGCTCCCCCCCGAAGTTACAACCTCTCTTGACCATTTCCTCCACCACATAACGGTCTCCCACCTGGGTCCGGATCATCCGGATCCCTTTCTCCTGCATGGCTACTTCCAGGCCCATGTTGCTCATCACCGTGGTGACCAGCGTATTCTTTTTTAATCGCCGATCTTGAGACATCCGGGTGGCACAAATGGCCATAACCTGGTCGCCATCGATGATCTCTCCGTTTTCGTCTACAAAAACGACCCGGTCGCCGTCCCCGTCAAAACTGATGCCGATGTCGGCCTTCTTTTTCCGGACCATGGCACTGACCAGCCTGGGATAGAGGGCCCCACAATTTTTATTGATATTTTCGCCGTTGGGTTTGGCCCCCAACAGGGTTACCTGGGCACCCAACTCCTCGAACACCGTCGGGGCCACTTTATAAGTCGCCCCGTTGGCGCAATCCAGAACAATATGCAGTCCATCGAGGGTCAATTCCTGGGGGAAGGTGTTTTTTAAAAATACGATGTACCGGCCGATGGCATCGTCAATACGGAAAGCCTTCCCGACCTTGTTGGCCGTGACCATCGACGAAGAGAGGGCCTCGGAAAACATCAGGGATTCGATCTTTTCCTCCACCGGATCCGGCAGCTTAAAGCCGTTGCTGGAAAAGACCTTGATCCCGTTGTCCTGGTAGGCATTGTGTGAGGCCGAGATGACGATACCGGCGTCGGCCCGCATACTGACCGTCAAAAAAGCGATGCCCGGAGTAGGCAGGGGCCCGACCAGAAGGACATCCCCTCCCATGGAGCAAATCCCGGCGGTGATGGCCGTTTCAATCATATACCCGGATAGCCGGGTATCTTTTCCGACCACGATCTTGTGACGCCGGGTCTTATCTTTAAAAATATAGGCACACCCCTTCCCTAATTGAAGGGCCACCTCTACAGTCATGGGGTAAACATTGGCCACCCCCCGGATACCGTCAGTGCCAAATAGTTTCCGCATAACTTCTCCTTTTAATGATTACCATTTTTTTTTACCTTCACTTGAACTTCCAGAGGGACATCCTTGACCAGATAAATTTGCAGATTGCGAAAATCCAGATAGGCCCGCTGTTTCAAATCGGCCTTCAGTCCCTGAATTTCTATGGGCTTGGTATAAAGACTGTCCAGGGTTTCCACCACCCTCTCAGGTCCGGCGATCTCCACCTGTTGATTGTTGACCTGGATGGATTCGATTGCATATCCCGGTGCCGGTTTGCCGATAATACGGGGCTTGACCTCAATTTTTCTGGTCAATAATTTCTCAAGGATCACCACCACCTGGGTCGGATTGATCCGGGTGATCTTGACCCCTCGAGGCAAAGGGATCCCTTCGGAAGATATGGAAAAGGAAACGGTTCCCGCTTTGGTGTTGGAAAGATCCAGGCTTTTGCTTAAATTTTCCGTGGCCAGGGAGCGGATCAGACTCCTGGGCCCGTTGATCCGTATCTCGATCCCGTGGGTCACGTTATTGACCACAATCAGATCCCTGGGGATGTTGATCAGTTCCAGGGGAACGGACAGTCCTACCTCGGCCCGTTCCTCTCCGACCACGAAATACCAGATGATGACGGCCAGAAGGACCGCTAAGATCTTATAAGACAGGTTTTTCATGGCCGTTTTGCCTTTGAGGACCCTGGTTTTCTCGGTCCGAACAACCAGAAGGCCCGCCGGCCCTTTTCCTGGGCAAACAAGGTCTGTAAGACCCTCTTCAGGGTGGTTGAATCCAGTCCGCGGGTAAACCGGCCGTTGATGGCCACTGAAATACGGCCTGTTTCTTCTGACACGACCACGATCGCCGAATCGGCCTCATCGGTCAATCCGAGGGCCGCCCGGTGACGGGACCCAAAACTCTTGCTCACCTTGGTATTCCTGGTCAGGGGGAGATAACAGCCGGCGGCCGTGATCTTGCTGTTTTGGATAATCACCGCCCCGTCATGAATAGGCGATTGGGTGTGGAATATGCTGACCAAAAGTTCCCAGCTTACCCGGCCATCTATCAGGGTTCCGGTCCGGACATAGTCGTTCAAACCGGTCTGACGTTCCATAACGATCAAGGCCCCGGTCAGATGGCTGGAAAGATAGACTGCGGCCTTGATGATCTCTTCAATGGTCTGAAGGGTCTCGGCCGGGGTTCTGACAAAAGGACTTCGGCCCACCTGGGCCAGGACCCGCCGGATCTCGGTTTTGAAAAGAATGATAATAACCAGAATGACGGAACTTAAGAAACTGTTCAAGATCCAATGCAAGGTGAGCAATTCCACCTTTCGGGCAATCAAAAAGGCCAGAAAGATTACGGCCAGACCGATCAGGATCTGAACGGCCCGGGTCCCCTTGATCAAAAGAAAGATCTGGTAGATAATAATGGCCACTACCAGGATGTCCACCACATCCTGCCAGCGGATATTAAAAAAAATAAGCCAGAAGTT
>JACRBX010000054.1 GCA_016219225.1 Deltaproteobacteria bacterium | reverse complement strand
GGACCTCATCCCAAAAGGGGGCATTAAATAATGCCAAAAGCGGTTTATCCTTCAACCCTTCGGTCGGGACCGGCGCCGGCATGGCCCCCTCGGCCTGTTCTTTGATCCGGGTCGCCTGCTTCCGGTCTTCCTCGGAAACGGCTTTTCCCGGAGAGGCCTTTAACAACTCCTCCCCCTTTTCATTACAGGCCTGAAGAAGATAGCTTTCCCCCAGATCCGTCAGCAGGACATCCAGACCCGCCTGGTCAAAAGGACCCCCCCCCACGGAGGTACAAAAGCAGGTCGAACAGGGGTTGGAGCACCCCAGCCCCATAAGCATCAATCGCTCCCGGCCCTGTTTCCACCAGGGGTCCTGATAATCCGGGGTGACAAAATTAATCTGCACCAGATCAAAAGCCCGGGCATCGCAAGGACGAATCCCGATCAAAAGACGGGACCGCTCCGGCGAAGGACGCTCTTTCAGGATATGGGCTTCCGGATCCTCAGGATTCAGGGTGAATTCGAACATCCGTTCCGATTGGGGTTGAACCAGGACCTTAGGCGAAAGCCGGGTGTTCTGAAAACTAAGGTCCGGTTCGGCTCCCTCCAACAGAGGAGCGAAGTTGCATTGATCCTCTTGAGCCACGGGTCCATAGAGGTCAAAGGACTTTCTGAGGTCCTTCAACCATTCATTAAATTCGGTTTTGGAGATAATCTTTTCGATCATAATAGATCCTTACTTTTAATTTCGGATTTCGGATTGCGGATTGCGGAATGGGGTTTCGGATAGTTACCTAACCATTCCTAATCATCCCAATAAACGATTTCCTTTGCAGAAATTATTTAATAAATTTTTCCGGGTCATCGGGCCGGTAGACATCCAGGGGAGGTCTTCCTTCCGGGATAATCCCGGCTTCAAAATGATAGAGCTCCAGGATGTCTTTCTCTAATTTTTTGGTAAACTGCCGGACTTTGATCCCCACCGGACAGGCCCGCTCACAAGCCCCGCAGTCGGTGCATCGGCCGGCACAATGGAAAGCCCGCATAAAATGAAAGGTCCGCACATCCGTCGGATCCAGGCTCTTGCCCATCCATTGGGGTTTCGATTCATCGACAAAACAGGTCGGACAATAGCACAAGGGGCAGGCATTTCGACAGGCATAACAACGGATACAGGGCCGGACCAACTCTTCAAAATATTTCCAGCGGGCCTCCGGATCCATGTCCTCTACAGCCCGAACGTCTTCATAGCGGTCCACGCCGCTCTGCTCAGTCACCAACTCCCCGACTAACTCATCATAGAGGACCGGATTGCGGTGGATACAGATGGCGCAATTGTCCTGCAGGAGATCGGCCTTTTTAAAGGTTTCCTTAAAATCCTTGCCTTCAACAACGATCTGATCCCCTGTTTCGACCACTCGGAGGGGCTCTTGGCCTTCCAGTTTGGCCCGGACTTTTCGCCGGTCGACCATGCCCCGGCAAGGAACACCGATAATATGGATCTGATCTCTTTTGATTTGTCCCTCTTGTAAATGGACCACGATATTCCGGGAATCACACCCCTTGGCCACGATGGCCAACCGTTCCTTCCGTTTAGGCAAATAGTTGGCCAGATTGACCCCGCAGAAGGAATCCCAATAAAGCTGATCGATCTTATCGGCCTCCCGGACCAATATGGGCTCGTTCATCATGGGGACAGAACCCTGACGGTAGCCGATGACAGCATCGACTTTTTTTTCGCTTAAAAGCCGTTTGGCAATGTCTTGTATCTTTCTCGTGTATTCCACCATCTAAGCCACCTCTGGCATTTTCTTGATAAAATGTTGGGCCGGCCCCAGGGCCTTGACCGCCCCGGTCACTTCGGTGACCACTTGTTGAAACTTGGTGGCTTCGGCCGAGGACACCCAGGAAAAATGAAGACGCCCCGGTTCAATGCCCATGTGCTCCAAAAGCCCTTTCAGCAAGGCGAATTTTCGGCGGGCATAGTAGTTTCCGGCGATATAATGGCAGTCTCCGGGGTGGCAGCCTGAAACCCAGACCCCGTCGGCCCCGCGGCGAAAGGAGGCCAGGATGAATTTAGGATCCAGCCTTCCGGTACAGGGAATGCGGACGACTCGGATATTGGGGGGATACTGCAGGCGGCTTACCCCGGCCAGATCCGCCCCTCCGTAACTGCACCAGTTACATAAAAAACTAATGATTTTAGGTTCAAATGGTTCGTTCATATGCTTTCCTTAAAAATAAAAGGTTCAGGGCGCAGGGCACAAGGCGCAAGGTGACGGAGTTAAGAATTTTTTTTACCTTGAACCTTGTGCCTTAGACCTGGTGCCTATTTTTTATGCTGCTTCGATCATGGCAAAGATTTGGGCCTGATCAAATCCTTTCAGGTTGATCGCCCCGGACCGGCAGGAGGCCACGCAAAGACCGCATCCCTTGCAGAGGGCCGGATTGATCTCGGCCTTGGCCGTCTTTTCATTCCAACCGGGAGCCGAATAGGGGCAAATGGCCACACAGATACCGCACTGACTGCACAACCCGGCACTGGTTTGGGCCACCGTGCCGCTCACCTGGATTTTCAATCCGGCCAACAAAGTGACCGCCCTGGCCACGGCCGCCTGGGCCTGGGCAATGGATTCCTCGATGGGTTTGGGATAATGGGCCAGCCCGCATAAAAAGACCCCGTCGGTGGCGAAATCCACCGGCCTCAATTTGGCATGGGCCTCGACAAAAAACCCGTCTTCATTCAAAGGGACCTTGAACAACTGGGCCAGTTCATGATCCCTGGGCGAGACAATGGCTCCGGCCAGGGTCACCAGGTCGGCCTGGATCCGGATGTCCTGATCCAGGATATGATCCTTCACCGTAACCATCAGCCCGTTTTCGCCGGCCTCCACTACCGGCTTTTGTTCCAGGGCATAGCGGATAAAAAGGATACCGGCCTGACGGGCCTGCTTATAAAGATCTTCCCGTTCTCCAAAGGTCCTCAGGTCCCGATAAATGATATAGACATCCCGATCAGGATTCTCTTCCTTCAGTTGAAGGGCCGAATGGACTGAATGGGTGCAGCAGACTTTGCTGCAATAGGGTCTGGAGGGTTCGCGGGAACCGACACACTGGATAAAGACCACGGACCCGGCCTTTTCGACCAGGGGATCCTTTTGGGCCATTTTTTGATCCAGATCCAGGTGGGTCAATACCCTGGAGTCTTTCCCGTATAGGTATTCCTCGGGTTTTAATTCATCGGCCCCTGTAGCCAGGATGACAATACCATGATCCAACTCGGTAATGGAAGAAGGATCCTCCAACCGGGCCAGACGGGTCTTGAACTGTCCCACAAACCCTTCTCCCGTGGTAATCTGATGACCCAAATAGGTTTTGATACGGGGGTGTTCCTCGACCGATCGCACCAGGTCCCGGACATAGGCCTGGATATCCTCACCCCTCCAGGTGGTATTCAATTTCAAGGCCTGGCCCCCCAACCGGGGAGATTTTTCCGCCAGGTACACCTGATATCCCTGATCGGCCAGTTCCAGGGCCGCGGTCATTCCCGCCAACCCGCCCCCTACCACCAGGCCGGATTGGGCCACTTCCACCTCGATCTCCTGCAAGGGCTCCAGGAGGACGGCCTTTGAGATGGCCATGCGGACCAGATCTTTGGCTTTGACGGTCGCCGCCTCCGGATCAGCGGCATGGACCCAGGAATCCTGGTTGCGGATATTGGCCATTTCAAACAAATACTTGTTCAAACCGCCCTCAATCAGGGTTTCCTGGAATAAGGGCTCATGAGTCCTGGGCGTACAGGCCGCCACGACAATACGGTTTAAGCGGTGTTCCCGGATAACCTCCCGCATCTTGTCCTGGGTGTCCTGGGAACAGGTAAACAGGTTTTCCTCCACATATTCCACAAAGGGCAGGGTCTTGGCATAGGCCACCACTTCAGGTACCCGGACCACCCCGGCGATATTGATGCCGCAGTCGCAAACAAAGACCCCGAGGCGCGGCCGCTCCCCGGCTACGACACGGGCTTTGGGGATGGTTTTTTCCCTGACCTGGGTGTTTCGGACCGTTACCAGGTTGCGGCTGGCGGCACAGGCCGCGGCACTGGCCTCCATGACCGACTGCGGAATATCTTTCGGACCGGAAACAACCCCGCATCCGTAAATACCGGGCACCGAAGTCGCCACCGGGGCAAAGCTGCTGCTTTGAATAAAATGATAATGGTCCAGGGCCACTCCCAGTTTATTGCTCTGTTCCACGGTCTCTTGAGATACCTCTAAACCGACAGACAGAACGACCATATCAAAATCTTCACTGAGCACTTCTCCCTTTTCGGTGACATAGGTTATCCGCAGGTCGTCGCTTTCGGCGATCGGATCTATGGTATGAATCCGGGAACGGACAAAGCGAATTCCTTCATCCTTGGCCTTATTGTAATAGCGTTCAAAATCCTTGCCATAGGAGCGGATGTCCATGTAAAAGACGGTCCCCTCCAGACCGCCCTTGCTGTGTTCTTTGGCAATGATGGATTCCTTGATGGCGTACATGCAGCAGACCGCCGAACAATAGCCGTGATCACAGTGATTGATGTCCCTTGAACCCACACATTGAAGCCAGGCGATTTTCTGGGGTTCCTTCTGGTCTGAAGGACGAACCAGGTGCCCCATGAAAGGACCGGAGGCCGAAAGGAGCCGTTCAAACTCCATGGCCGTAACCACGTTGGGCAATTTGGCATAGGCATAGGCGTCATACTGGATGGGATCATAACACTGAAACCCGGCGGCGAAAATAATGGAACCTACCTGAAGGGTTAAGTCTTTAGGCTGGTCCTGAAAATTGATGGCCTTACTGGCACAGAATTTTTCACAAAGCTTGCATTTACCCTTCTGAAAATAAAGGCAATTATCGGAATCAATGGCATATTTCAAGGGCACGGCCTGGGCGTACTTGACATAAATGGCTTTGCGGATCCCCATCCCTTCGTTATAGTCATCTTTAATCTTCTTAGGACATTTTTCAGCGCATAACCCGCAGGCGATACACTTATCCATAATGACATAACGGGGTTTCTGGAGGACCTGAACCTCAAAATTCCCCTCTTCTCCGGAAATAGCGGTTACCTCAGATAAGGTAAGTAATTCTATATTGATATGTCGGCCGACCTCGACCAATTTGGGCGAGATAATTCACATGGCACAATCATTGGTCGGAAAGGTCTTATCCAATTGGGCCATCCCGCCGCCAATGGAAGGGGATTTTTCCACCAGATAGACGTAATAACCGGAATTGGCCAAATCAAGAGCGGATTGCATCCCGGCAATACCGCCGCCGATTACCATAACCGCCCCGATTTTTTCCTTTTTTTGCATCCTTTTTTCTGAAGTCATTAAAAACTCCTGTTAAATAAATTTTTTACCTTCACTCCCGAAGTCCACCTTCGATAATCACCTGGTCCATATCTCCCAGTTCTTTAAAATAGACATTGACCCGTTCTTCCTGTTGGGTATCCAGCCGGATGGCGGAATAATCCGCACTAATGGGCAATTCCCGGCCCCCGCGATCCACCAAAACCGCCAGGGAAATACGGCGGGGTCTTCCAAAATCGATCAAGGCATCCAGGGCGACTCGAACCGTGCGGCCCGTATAAAGGACATCGTCCACCAGGATTATGATCTTATTGTCCAGGCAAACCGGCACCTCCGTCTTCCCGACGAGGGGTTTGTGATTGATCCGGGTCCAGTCATCCCGGTATAAGGTAATATCCAGCGCCCCGGTCGGAACGGTTAACCCTTTTTGAGCCTTTATCAGTTCTTGGATGCGATTGGCCAGAAAGGCCCCTCCGGTACGGACCCCGATCAAGACCAGGCGTTCCGTGTCCGGATAATCGATTACCATTTGGGCTACCATTCGATCCAGGGCCTCATGGATCTCTTCGGCATTCAGCGCGATCCTTTTTTTGCTCCCTTTCATCCTGGTCACCATTTCATAATTTAAGGTGTTATTTTTATCACAAGCTTTTTCTTAAGGTCAAGTAAAATATAGCCGCTTCATTTTAAATTCCTTGACGTTCTGGGAATAAGACCTTAAACTTGGATCTTTAAGGTGTTAAACCCCCATTCCCGCTCCAAGCGGGCATCGACGAAGCCTGAAAATTACCCTGCAGGACTTTTTCGCCGAACGCTGAACGCCGAACGCTGAACGGTATCTACGAACTGAAATATGGCTTATCAAGATATTGATTTTGAAACGGAAAAGATTATCGGGGAACCTTTTAAGGACCTTGTCCTCCCCCCGGCCCTTCCCCTTATTCCCGTCAGGGATGTCGTGGTTTTTACCAACATGATCTTGCCTTTGCTGGTAGGCCGAGCCGGCTCCATCCTGGCCGTGGAAAAGGCCGTAGCCCAGGACCGTTTGGTCTTTCTAACCGCCCAGAAAGATTCTCTAACCGAGGATCCAAAACCCGAAGACCTTTTTTCCACTGGTACGGTGGCCATAATTTTGCGGACCCTGAAACTGATGGATGGGAGTATAAAAATCCTGGTTCAGGGTGTTTCCAGGGCCAGGGTCCTTGAATACCTGGAGCATCAACCCTTTATCCGGGTCCGTCTTGAAAACCTCACCGATCAGATCCAGCAAAACAATCAGGTGGAGATGGAAGCCTTGATGCGCAACGTTCGGGAACAGAGTGAAAAGATACTTTCCTTAAAAGGTATGCTGTCAGCAGACGTCATCGCCATCTTAAACAGTATTGAAGAGCCGGGGCAGTTAGCTGACCTGGTCGCTTCCAATCTGAGGTTGAAAATAGAGGCCTCCCAGGAAATCCTGGAGCAGTCCGATCCCTTGATCCGCCTGCAACGGATCAACGAACATTTAACCAAGGAATTAGAGGTTTCTACGGTTCAGGCCCGCATCCAATCCGAGGCCAAAGAAGAAATGGGTAAAGGCCAAAGGGAATACTACCTTCGGGAACAGCTTCGGGCCATCCGTCGGGAACTCGGAGAATATGAAGAAAAAACCGCAGAATTAACGGAATATAAGACCAAATTAGACCAGATGCAAATGCCCAAAGAGGCCAGGGAAGAAGCTTTAAAACAGGTTTCGCGCTTGGAACAGATGCATCCCGATTCAGCCGAGACTTCCATCATCAGGACCTATCTGGACTGGATCGTTTCCCTGCCCTGGGACAAAAAGACCCGGGATAAGCTCAAGGTCCAGGAGGCCCAAAGGATCCTGGATGAGGATCACTATGATTTAACCAAGGTTAAAGAGCGGATTTTAGAATTTCTAAGTGTCCGGAAATTGAACCCCCAGATGAAAGGGCCTATTCTGTGCTTCGTCGGGCCCCCGGGGGTTGGAAAAACCTCCCTGGGAAGATCCATTGCCCGGGCTATGGACCGAAAATTTATTCGCATCTCCCTGGGTGGGGTTCGCGATGAAGCCGAGATTCG
This sequence comes from Deltaproteobacteria bacterium, assembly GCA_016219225.1. Lineage (NCBI taxonomy): Bacteria > Pseudomonadati > Myxococcota > Myxococcia > Deltaproteobacteria bacterium. Next base: position 22,901 of record JACRBX010000054.1, on the reverse strand, counting down.
CGGGCACCGCCGGACCTATATCGGAGCCCTACCGGGCAGGATCCTGCAAGGACTCAAGCAGGTGGGGACCAACAACCCGGTTTTTATGATGGATGAAGTGGACAAGATCGGTTCCGATTTTCGCGGAAATCCGGCCGCCGCCTTATTGGAAGTTTTGGACCCGGAGCAAAATTTTTCCTTCAGCGATCATTATCTTAATCTCCCTTTCGACCTGTCTTCGGTCATGTTTATCACCACGGCCAACTCCGTTGATCCCATCCCCTCAGCCCTCAGGGACCGGATGGAAATCATAGAATTATCCGGTTATACCGATGAGGAAAAACTAAAAATTGCCGAGGCCTATCTTCTTCCGAGACAAATCAAGGAAAACGGACTGAAGCCAGGTCAATTGAGAATAAGCCGGGGTACCATCTTAACGGTGATCAACGAATACACCGAAGAAGCCGGTCTTCGAAATTTAGAAAAAGAATTGGCTACCATCTGTCGCAAGATCGCCAGACGGATAGCCGAAGGGGAAAAGGGTCCTTTCACTGTTTTCAAGGGAAACCTGCACCGATTCCTCGGGCCACCGCCCTTTCTACCTGATGAACTCCGGAACCTCCATGAAGTGGGGGTGGCCACCGGGCTGGCCTGGACCCAAAGCGGAGGAGAAGTCCTTTATATTGAGACCATGATCATGAAAGGGAAGGGTAATTTTACCTTAACCGGTCAGCTCGGTGAGGTAATGAAAGAATCGGCCCAGGCGGCTTTAAGCTATGCCCGTTCCCGCTCCGAACGACTCCATCTTAAAGATAATTTTTATGAAAATTTCGATATTCACATCCATATCCCGGCCGGCGCCATCCCCAAGGACGGCCCTTCGGCCGGGATTACCCTGGTTACTTCCCTGATCTCGGCCCTGACCAAAATCCCCGTCAACAAGGATATTGCCATGACCGGTGAAATCACCCTGCGGGGCAAAATCCTGCCCATAGGAGGCCTTAAGGAAAAAACCCTGGCAGCCATCCGGGCCAAGATAAAAACCCTGATCATCCCGGAACAGAACAAAAGGGATTTGATGGAGATCCCTCTTACGGTCCGCCGTCGAATCCAGGTCGTTTTGGTCAAGAATATTGATGAGGTTATTGACCTGGCCCTGATGACCCCAAAAACCGGAATCAAAAAATTGCTCTTGAAACGGAAGTCAACTTAATAATCCTTGCCGACCCGATCGACCTTGATGGACTCGCAAAAACTCGTCATTCCCGCGCAGGCGGGAATCCAGGCCAGGCCTAACCAATTATAAACACTGGATTCCCGTTTCCACCCCCGGGATGTAGTCCTGTCAGGGACGGAATTCGGAATGACGAAATTGGGTCTCCCGGACTTCCAAATAACTTAGCTTTTTTATTGCCAAGTTATTTTATGATACAGCGCCGCAATGCGGCGTTTCATAGCTTTTTACGAACTCATCAATTTTCAACTGCAACCTGTAACCTGCATCTTGCAACTTCTCTTAAGGTATACTTATGAATATCGCCTACTTCGATTGTTTTTCCGGTATCAGCGGCGACATGATCCTGGGGGCCTTTTTGGATCTTGGGCTCCCGCAAAAACGCCTGCGCCAGACCTTGGGCCTGCTCCCCTTACCCGAGCTCCGGTTAACCATTAAACGGGAAGAACGTCAGGGAATAACCGGTTATGCCCTCCGGGTCCTTGGAAAAAATAAAGAGGGCCATAACAGAACCTATCGATCGATCAAAGAGCTTATCGAAAAAAGTCCAATAGAACCGGAGATCAAAGAAAACAGCCTGGCCATCCTGAAACGCCTGGCCGGGGTGGAAAGCCGAATCCACGGCATTCCTTTGGAGGAAGTGCATTTTCATGAAATAGGCGCCCTGGATACGATCGTCGATATCGTCGGGGCCGCCCTGGCCTTTCATCATTTTCAAATCAAGGAGGCCGTCTCCTCTCCCCTTCCATTGGGTCGGGGCTGGATCCGAAGCGGCCACGGTCCCCTGCCCCTTCCGGCCCCGGCTACTCTGGCCCTGCTCAAAGAGGCGGCGGTGATTCCAACGGATCTTGATAAAGAACTGGTTACCCCCACCGGGGCGGCCATCCTGACCCACTATGCCGGGTCCTTCGGACCGCCTGTGTCCATGACCCTGAAGGGGGTCGGCTATGGTCTGGGACAGACCCATTTCCCGGACCGTCCCAATGCCCTGCGGGTCTGGCTGGGCGAAAAATCCCCGGTCCTGAAAAAAGAAAAACTGATTGTCCTGGAGACCAATATCGATGATATGAATCCCCAGTGGTACAATCCCTTGATGGAACATCTTTTTGAAGCCGGGGCCTTGGATTGTCTCCTGATCCCCTGCCAGATGAAAAAAAACCGGCCGGCAATCCTGATCCAGGTCCTATCCAAACCGGAAAACCAAGCCCGTTTGCAGGACCTCCTTTTGAAGGAAACAACCACCCTCGGCATCCGATCCTATGAAGTGGACCGTCTGTCTCTGCCACGGACCATCCAATCCATTAAAACCCCCTGGGGAACCGTTCGAATTAAAAAAGTAACCCGTCCCGCTCAGACCCATGAGAAGGCCGAAGATTTTTCCATTGAATTTGAAGATCTTAAAAAACTGGCCGGAAATCAGAAAGGCAGTCTAAAGGAATGGGATGCCAGGATTCGAACCTGGATGCATAAAATCGATGGTTAGACCGATTACCATCGGCCATTCTTCTGAACAGGTTATTAACAGTCTCATTAGTACGAAAATAGATTCCAAAGATCCAAGGATTCGAGGGTTTTAAGTTCCACGCCTTTCACTTTAACCCTTGGCCCCTGGACCCCTTGAATCCTTTTTCATGCTTCGTGGCGCCCCAAAGGGGGCATGAGGTTTAAAATGAGAGTTTTAATAATGGCCGGACCCATCCGGTTTCCTTCACCCGGGTTTGATCACCGAGCTTAAGGGGGCTGGATCTTCCGGGGTATCGGCATTGAAAAGGCCAGGAAAGAGCCTCATCCAGAGCAGGGTCACAACGATTGTACCGATGCCGCCGAAAAGCACGGCAGGCACGACACCGAACCAGGCCGCAGTGACACCCGACTCGAATTCGCCCAACTGGTTGGATGTGCCGACAAACATGGAATTGACGGCGCTCACCCTCCCCCGCATGGCATCAGGGGTACGCATCTGAACCAGGGATTGCCTGATGACGACGCTGATGACGTCGGCCGCTCCGAGCAGAATCAACATACCGAGAGAAAAGACCAATGAGGTCGATAAGCCGAATCCTATGGTTGCCGCCCCGAAGATAATCACGGCCAGGAACATGCTCTTGCCTATTTTGTGTCTGAGGGGGTGGCTGGCCAGGAATAACGACATCAGCAGAGCGCCGATGGCCGGGGCCGAACGGAGGAGCCCCAATCCCCGGGGACCGACGAAAAGGATCTCCCGGGCATATACCGGAAGCAAGGCCGTGGCGCCGCCCAAAAGCACCGCAAAGAGGTCCAGGGAAATGGCCCCGAGGATTTCCGGTTTGCTGCGAATGAAGGCAATGCCGGCAAAAAGCGAGTTAAGGCCGGTCGGCTCCCTTTTCATTAAAGCGGGTTTAGATCGTATCATGGAAACGAGCAGACTGGCCCCCCATAAGAGCAGGCCGATCACGGTGTAGGCCGTGGTAGCCCCGGCGGCATAGAGAAACCCGCCCAGGGCAGGCCCGGCGATAAAGGCACACATAGTAAATGAAGTGGACCAGGCAATGGCCCGTGGAAGGAGTTCCCTGGATACCAGATTAGGCATGAAAGCCTGTCCGGTCGGCATCTCGAAGGCCCGGGCCGCTCCAAAGAGAAAAACGATCAACAGGATGCTCTCCTTGTTGAGCCAACCGCCAAAACTGCCGGCCGCCAGCGTAAAAGTTCCCGCACCTTGCAGTATTTGACAAATACCGAGGATCTTCTTACGTTCATAACGGTCGGCGATCTGGCCGACGACGAGGGTCAGGAGAAACATGGGTAAAAACTGGGCCAGTCCCACCAGACCGAGATAGAAAGGACTGCCTGTTAAGGCATAAATCTGCCAGCCTACGGCAACGGCCAGCATCTGGTTGCCTATGGTGCTGGCCAGACGGGCCGCCCAGAACAAACGAAGAGACCGGTTATGGAGAAGCGCTGTTATTTCCGGCGAGGTGGGGGATGACATGATTTACAGGGTCGGTTCGGTGGTTTGTCTTTTTAAATAGGGGTCCATGATGATCAAAAAAATTTACCTTATGAGACGGCAAAATACAAGTCCTTAATATGTCCTGGATTTTTTTCCGCCAACCCGCCCTTCGACCCAAGTAATAAAACCTTCATAAAAAAATTGACATAATAATTTCATCCTGATTAATATAGGATAAACATTAAAAAATCGCCAAAACTCGCATTACGTCATTCCGGCGAAAGCCGGAATCCAGTCTTTTCAGGTGGTTACTCTTATCCTGGATTCCCGAGCAGGCGGGGGATGACGAGTTTTAGAGACCATCATATTAACCCGGTCAACCACGAACCAGGACCTCATACAGCATAATGGATACGGAGTGCTCAATGGAAGAAAAAGAAAAAAGAGGAAGCCTCTTCGACCGCCTGAAAGTCCATTCATGGTTTCTTGGATTATTATGGACGGCCTGTATCCTGGCCTCGTTGCTTTGGAATTTATATGAGCAAAGAGAAAAAATCCTCAAAATTGCCCTTAACAGTGCCCATCTCACTTTCGAAAAAGATATTATTTACCGTAAATGGGCGGCCCGACATGGGGGGGTGTATGTCCCGGTTTCAGAACACACCCCGCCCAATCCATACCTTATGGTCCCCAACCGGGACATTACCCTGCCTTCCGGATTATCCCTTACTTTAGTCAATCCGGCCTATATGACCAGGCAGGTCAATCAAATGGCTGCTGAATTACATGATGGTCGCAGCCATATCACCAGCCTGAATCCCATTCGTCCGGGAAACCGACCTGATCCATGGGAAGCTGCCGGTTTGCGATCTTTTGAAAAGGGGGTAAAAGAAGTCAGCTCGGTTGAGAAGATAGGGGACCAAGATTATATGCGTCTTTTGCATCCTTTTGTAACGGAAAAGGACTGCCTGAAATGCCATGCGGTCCAGGGATACCAGGAGGGCGATATCCGCGGGGGAATCAGTGTTTCCATCCCCATGAGCCCCCTCTGGGCCATAGAGCGCCCGCTGATCACCAGGGTGGCGTTGGCTCACCTGCTTTTATGGCTGATCGGTCTGGTTGGCATACAAATATCAAGGAAGGGTTTTGCCAGGCATATTCTGGCCCGTGAACTGGCGGAAGGAGCGTTGCGCGAATCGGCTGACCGGCTTCGTATTGTGGCGGATTTCACCTATGACTGGGAATACTGGCGCGGACCGGATGGCCGTTTCCTTTATGTCTCCCCTTCCTGCGAGCGCATCACCGGCTATTCCCGTGAAGAATTCATGCAGGACCCCGAGATCCTCTCCCGGATCCTGCATCCGGAGGACCGCGAACGGGTATTGGCCCATCTGAGGGAGGACCAATCCCATCAAGAGCTGTGTGAACTCGAATTCCGCATCGTTCACCGTGACGGCCGGGAACGTTGGATCGGCCACGCCTGCAAGCTGGTATTGGACTCCAATGGTCAATCTCTGGGGCGCCGGGTTTCCGACCGTGACATCACGGAACGCAAGCACACCGATCAGGTCCTGGAACAACGTACTTTGGAACTTCAGCATCTGACCGAAACCCTTGAGGTCCGGATCCGGGAAAGGACCACGGAGCTGGCCAGAGCCAATGAAGCCTTACGGGGACTATCGGTCAGACTGCTCACCACTCAGGAAGAAGAGAGAAAGAGGGTCGCCGCAGAGATTCATGACGCCCTGGCGGGCAGCCTGGCCGGGATTAAATTCAAAGTGGAAGGAGCTCTCCTGGAGGTTGAAAAAGATCCAAACACTGCCACCGGATCTTTGAATAGTCTCATCCCCCTGATCAAAGACAGCATAGAGGAATGCCGAAGGATACAACAGGACTTACGGCCCTCTATGCTTGACGACTTGGGTCTTTTGATTACCTTGTCCTGGTTCTGTAAAAGATTTCAGGCGATTCATACCGGGATTCGGATCGAACAGGAGATGACCATTGAGGAAATTGAGATCCCCGAGGGTTTGAAGAACGTCATCTACCGGATCGTTCAGGAGGCCATGAATAACATCGCCAAACATAGCCAAGCCGATTTGGTGCGTTTGTGTCTGCTTAAAATGGATGGAAGGATGACGCTTGTCCTTGAAGACAATGGGCAGGGCTTCGACCTGAATAAGAAGGCCGGTTTGGAGGGAATGAGGCGGGGCTTTGGTCTTTTGAGTATGAAGGAACGGACTGAACTATCCGGTGGTTTTTTTGAAATCGAATCTACCGAAGGGAAGGGAACGGTTATTCGGGCGAATTGGGCCTTGTAATAAATGGACCGGTCTCAATCTTTTGAGAGGAAGACCTTTGCAAAGACCTCCAAAGATATTCGAGACTCTGGAATTATTCATAGATCTCCTCAAGAAGTCCCAGGATCTTCTGCCGGCTTGGGGTGGTGGGATCGGTGGCCATATTGACCGCATCCCTGGAGGTATAAAAGGCGATTTTTTTCAGATCCTCCTTCGGAACACCTAAGGCCTTCAGACTGACGGGGATATCCAGTTTACGGTAAAAATCCAGCAAACCTCCTTCCAGATCATCGGAGCGGTTCAGGAGAAAGGACAGATCGGAAAAGGGGTCCTTACAGGTTTCCTTATTGGCCTTGACAAAGCATAAAAGCCCATAGATGGCCGCCCGGCCATGGGGGATATGATAATGGGCTCCGAGGACATGGGTAATGGCATGGCCGATCCCTAAGCCCTTTAAGAAGGCCAGACCACCGCAAACGGCCGCCCAGCACAGATCGGTACGGGCGTCGATATCCTTCCCGTCCTTATAGGCCTTGATCAGGCTTCGTCCGATCAACTTGACCCCATAGACCGCCATGGATTCGAAATAGGGATGATACGGGGTGGCTAAGGAAACGTAGCCTTCGATACAGTGAGACAGGGCATCCATTCCGGATTCGATGGTCAGGCGGGGGGGCATGGTTTGGCAGAACAATGGATCAATGACCGCCAATCTGGGAATGAAATGATTACTCATTAAGACGAATTTCAGATCCCTCTCCTTATCGGTCAGGACCGCACAGGGATTGACCTCGCTTCCCGTACCGGAGGTGGTGGGGATACAGATGACCGGCGGAAAGACCGGTTTGATCTTGGCCCCGCCACCCACGACACTTTCATATTCCCTGAGGTCACCGGGGTGTGTTACCCGAAGCCCGATGGTTTTGGCCGAATCCATGGAACTTCCGCCGCCCAGACCCACTATGGCCTCACACGCATTGTCCTGATAGATCTTTCCGGCCCTTTCGATGAGTTCAATAGGCGGATCGGGCTCCACCTCCGAAAAGATCACCGTCTTTATGCCGCTTCCTTCCAGAATCCTGCGGACCTCTTCCGCCCGCCCCAGGGAGAGCATAAAAGGATCGGTTACCAGGAATACCTTGGCCACTTGGAGTTGACGGATCCGCCGGCCCAAATTTTGGGCCACCCCGGCGCCGAACATCATTTCGGGCAGGGGCGGGATACGGACTTCCCAGGCCTTTTCCTTTTCCTGGTAGGCATCCAATCCTTTCCATATATTTTTTATTTCCCCTGCATCCACGTCAAAAACCTGGCCGGTCGGAGAAATGGCCTCCTCATGAATAAAAGGAATGGCCTCGGGATCATAGTTTCCAAATCCGGCCTTTTCATTAAAGGCTAACTGATCCCGAAGGGTCTGCTTGCCGATATTAAGGATATCCAACGGGGTCATACGGAACCCGTATCGGGCATGCATCAGATCGGCTAAAAAAGGATAGATGGTGGCCCGTCCACCGGGTACGGCATTTAAGCAGTAACCAAAGGCATCACAGACAGCGGCCTGAATCTGAGATTTAAGGGAGTTCTCGGCCTGTTTATCCCTGTTCTTCGGTATCTTATAGGTCAAACCGGCCGTATGATCCGCCCCCATTGGACTGGTATAATAGGTAACGCCGGTTCCTTTGACCGATCGGGGGTCATGCCCTGGTATGGCCTGGCCTTTATAGGCCGGTATACGGCTGATATTCAAGTATCGGGCCGTGGCCACCACGCCATTACCCAGGGCCTTCCCGAGGGGCGTTTCTCTTTCGATTTCCTGCAAAAGTCCTTCGGCAGCCTGCCGGTCCCCAAAGGCCATTTTCCCGGCCTCGGCCGCCAGGCCCAGACCGCTTCCGGTTTCTATGGCATCAAGGCCCAGATCGTCACAGAGGAATTTAAGCCTGGCAATGGCATCATTATCGGTAATTCCCAGATTGGTGCCAAGCAGGGCGATGGTTTCATATTCATAGGCCGAGCAGAGCCGTTTCCCGTTTTGATCGGGATAGATGATGGAACATTTGATGACACAACCAGGCATACAGCCATGCATCTGGCCGCCCCGTTCAAAGAGGATTTCCTGGATCCGATTGCCGCTTACGGCGATGAAGTTATCGGGTCGACCGGTACGGTAGTTATTAGCCACCAGGGTCCCCTGGCTGGCGGAATTATTCACGGCAAAGGGGGTGCCGAAACGGGAATAGAGACTGCAACTGACATCATGTTTCAGGATATTCACCCAGGATTTGACGATCTCCCGAAACGATTCCGGATCGGCCAAATCAACCTGACCAGCTCCGGCGGGATCAATGATAATGGCCTTGAGGCCTTTTGATCCCATAACGGCCCCCAGGCCGCCCCTGGCGGCGGTCCGCGAGGGATCGCCGAAAATATCCGTGCAAGAGACCGAGGCCCCTTTATATTTTCGTTCCCCGGCGATCCCGGTGGAGATAACCGCTATCTTTTTGCCATACTTTTCTTTTAACCTGCCCGCCAATTCATAATTTTTCAGCCCCCGGTATTCCTCGGCCGGGATCAGGGTGGTCCTGTCTTTAGAAATCAATAAATGGTATAAGCGGTCTTCTTTAGGGGCGTCCTGAACGACTATGGCCCGGATACCCAGGCGGTCGAGGAATTGGGCCGCCGGGCCGCCGGAGTTGGCCTCTTTTATGCCCAGGGTGAGAGGGCTTTTGGCCCCCACCGAGATGCGTCCCAATTGAGGCGCCCCGGTGCCGGCCAAAGGACCGCCGGCCACGATAAAAAGATTCTCGGGGCCTAAAGGATCAGCCGTTGGCGGGACCTCTTGGTTCATGATCCTGGCCAATAAGGCGCTGCCCCCGAGATACTCCCAGCCCTCCCTTTGATGTTCCAGGGTTACTTTTTCATTTTTCATGTCCACCCTTAAAATTTTCATATCTGTTGCTCCCCTTAATTTTATATGATAACTTAACAAAAATTTGAATCTAAAAGAGAAACCCTGAATGGTCAAGAATTTTATTGATTGGCGGGCCGAGCGCACCCCCTATCCCCAGAATCTTATTATCGACATCCATTCCTTTTGCAATGCCCGCTGCCGTATCTGTCCCTATCCCGGCCTTAAAGACAAATTGCCCATGGGCAAGATGGCGGAAAGCCTCTTCCGCCGTTTGATAGACGAATTTTCTGAGGTCAAGGCCCGGTACCCCATCCGCGGCCATGTGATATTCTGTAATATGGGTGAGGCCTTCATCGATCCGGAACTCTTTTGGAAACTGGATTATGTCCGGGCGGCCGGGTTAAAGATGGTTCTTCAAACCAATGCCGCCTTACTCAGCCCTGAAAAAACCGACCGTCTCCTGGAAAGCGGCTTTGACGGCCCCATCTATATCAGCTTTCACGGGATCACTCAATCGGTCTATGAAAATATTATGGGTCTGCCTTACGAAAAGACCCTGGCCAACATCCGCTATCTGACCGGCAAATATTCGAAGGTTAATATCCGGTCTTATGTCTTTAAGTGGCCTTTGGGCGAAGTCCGCAAGGTCAAAAAGTACTGGCAGGAACAGGGGGTCCCGGTAGCCATCGGCCTTCCCAACTCCCGGGCCAATCTGGTGGCCGCAACCGGGGGCTGGCTTCTCAAATATCCCGGGCCCTGGCTGAAGGGCTGCAAAAAGGGGGAACCCCTGCGGGACATGGTGATTTCCTTCGACGGTCAGGCCGTGCTTTGCTGCGAAGATATGGGCCGGAGGGTTAATTTGGGCAACGTCACCCATCAATCGCTGTTAGAGGTCTGGAACGGCCCCCAGGCCCAAAAGGTGCTCGATTATTTATATGGAGGCAGTTGGGGGAAAAAAGACGGATTCCTCTGCCGGGGCTGCCAGTTCGGCCTGTCCACCCCATTCAGACGATTGATGAAGAACCTGGATAATGAGTGGCACCGGGCCACCCGAACCCTCTTCTGATTCGAATATGCTTGCCCTTTAAAACAGTTTTTGCTACTATGCCCCTACCCTCGGATGGAAATTTCTCCGGGGGTAGTTTGTTTGAAAGGAACAATAAGAATGGATCGGACACCGATTACCAAAGAAGGGTTGGAGAGACTTCGGCTGGAATTAACACGACTGGAAAGGGTGGAACGCCCATCGGTCATAAAAGCTATTGCGGAGGCCCGGTCCCACGGCGATCTTTCGGAGAATGCCGAATACCATGCAGCCAAGGAACGCCAATCTTTTATCGAAGGCCGGATAGGGGAACTCCATTCCAAACTGGCCACTTCCGAAATCATCGACTGCACCAACTTACCCGAGGACCGGATCGTCTTCGGGACCACCGTCGTTTTAAACGACCTGAAAACCGACGATGAATTTAAAATCCGCCTGGTCGGCCCCGATGAATCGGATGCCGACAACGGGGACATTTCCGTCCTTTCCCCTCTCGGCCGGGCCTTAATCGGGAAAGAACCGGGCGATGAGATTCAAGTCAAGACCCCGGGCGGAATACGCCAACTGGAAGTCATCGATATCAACGTATGACCTGACCCAATATCTTTCTACACTCCAAAATCCCCATTCCGCTCCGCAATGGATCAGCGCCCTTCCCCAACCACCACCCTGGCGCCCCGCCGGATAACCCAGATCAAAGGGACCAGGCCCAGGAAAAAAAGAAAAAGCAGAAAGAATACATCGTTAAAACTTAACATGGCGGCTTGTTTCTGAAGCTGCCCGTAAAGGATCTCCAGTGCCCCTCGTTGGGCTGTGGTCCCTTCCACCCCTCTTTCCTGTAAGAACCCTTGGAGGGCCGGGACCGCCTGCTGCAATTTAAAATCAAAGATGGAAAACCCTTCGCTGAGATGGTGGTGATGAAACTGGGCGCGCCGGGACAGGGCGGTAGTGATAAAGGCCACTCCGAAACTCCCCCCTAAATTCCGGAGAAGATTGAAAATGGCCGAACCGTTGCCCATTTGAGGTTTCGGTATACTTGACATGGTCAAGGTGGACAAAGGCACAAAAAAGAAGCTGATGCCGATCCCCTGAACAATCCGGGGCCAGATGATGGCCCAGAAGTCTGCCTCCAGATTGAAACGAGACATCAGAAAAAGGGCATAAGCATTAATCAATACCCCGAAGCTGACCATATACCGGGAATCCAGCCGGCCGATCAATCTACCGACCACGGGCATCAGGAAGAGAGTAGCCATCCCCCCCGGTCCCAAAACCAGCCCCGCCAGAAAGGCGGTATATCCCATCAGGTTTTGCAAATAGAGGGGGAGTAAAACAATGCTGCCGAAGAAAGCAAAAAAGCCCAGGAACATGATCATATTTCCGGAGCTGAAGGACCGGTTTTTAAAAATACGGAGATCCACTACCGGGTGGGTGACCCTTAATTCTACCAGGACGAATAGCAGCAAACAGATGGCCGCAATGATCGAAAGGCTGGTAATAAAGCTGGAATCAAACCAGTCCAATCGTTCCCCCCGATCCAGAACCAGTTGCAGGCACCCCAACCCCAGGGTCAACAAACCAAGGCCCCAGTAATCGATGCGCGTTTCCTGCCTTTTGATATAAGGGGGATCAACAATAAACAGGAAGGCCATCAGGACGGCCAGGCCTCCAAGGGGTAAGTTAATATAAAAAATCCAACGCCAGCTTATGGCATCGGTAATATAACCGCCCAAAAGGGGTCCGAGAATAGGGCCAAAAACCACTCCAATGCCGAAAACGGCCATGGCCATGCCGTGTTCCTTGAGAGGGAAAGTCTCAAAGAGTATAGAAAGGGATAAGGGTTGCAAGGCCCCGCCGCCGAGTCCTTGCAGGATCCGGAAAAAAATCAAAGTCTCCAGGTTAGGGGCCGCCCCGCATATAAAAGAGCTGAAGGTAAAAAGGCCCAGGGAAAAGATCAGATACCTTTTCCGTCCGAAGGTCCCGGCCAGCCAGCCGGTGATCGGAATGATAATGGCATTGGAGACCAGATAAGAGGTCAGGACCCAGGTGACTTCATCCAGTCCGGCGCTCAGACTGCCCTGGATATGCCCGAGAGCGACGTTGGCCACGCTGATATCCAGGATCTCGATAATGGTCGGCAGCATGACGGTCAGGGTCACCAGCCATTTGTTGACCGTCGGTGCTTGGGAAGGGGATGGATTCATGAAAATAGGTTCAAGGTTCAGGGTTTAAGGTTCAAGGTTAGGGAAACCGATTTTAATAGGTCGTCGTTGCCTGCTCCAGGTGGGAGAGTAAAAAAGACCGATTGGGTTTCTTTTGAATTCCGCAATCCGAATTCCGCAATCCGCAATTTATTTTTCATTAATCAGGATCGTCGGTATGACCGACATACCGACCCGAAGCTGGGGACGGTCCTTCCGGTCCGGATCCAAAACAATCTTGACCGGGATCCTCTGGACGATCTTGACAAAATTGCCCGTAGCGTTTTCCGGTGGGAAAAGGGAAAAGGCCGAGCCGGTCCCGGCCATTATGCTCTCCACCCGGCCCCGGAGTTTTTCCCCGGAAAAGGTATCCACCTTAATAGTAACCTTTTGGCCCGGTATCACACGGGTAAGTTGGGTTTCTTTATAATTGGCCACGATCCACAGGTTTTCTAAAGGGACCAGGGCCATGAGGGGTTGACCGGCCTGAACCTGATTGCCCACTTCGAGGTTCTTTTTGGTGATGTGCCCCCGGGCCGGGGCCTTGATCCGGGTATAGGACAACTGCAGGCGGGCCTGTTCCAGCCTGGCCTCGGCCAAAGCCAGCTCCGATTTGGCTACCTGGGCCTGTTGTTGTTTAATCTTGACCGCCCTTTCTCCGGTTTGAGCCAGATCCACTTGGGCCTTGGCCCGGTTAATCTGTTCCTTAAGAGACTCGGTCGTCCTGTGAAGGGCTTGCTCTCCGGCCAGGGCGGCCTTAAAACGGGCCTCGGCCACAAGATACTGGGTCAGGGCCTCATCCAATTGCTGTCTGGAGACGGCATGGTTTTTAAAAAGACCGTCAAACCGGTCCCGGTCCAAAGTTGCCTTGTTCAGGATGGCTTTCAGGCTCTTGGTCTCTTCCTGAACCCGTCGCAGTTGTTCCTGGGCTTCCTGGAGATTTTTTTGAAAGGCCCCCACTCCGGCCGTGGATTCTTTAACCCGGGCCCGGGTCTGTTCCGATTCCAAAGGGACGGCCATTTGGGCCGACGCCCACCGGGCTTTGATCGATTCCAGGTTGGCCTGGGCCTGCTTATAGGCCACATCATAATCGGTCGGATCCAAAGTGGCGATCTCCTGCCCGGCTTCCACTAACTGATTATCATGGACCTTGACGGTGGCTATGGTCCCCGGGACACGGAAACTTAAGGCATAGACGGACCCGGCCACATGGGCATCATCGGTTTTGATATGGGTCTGGGAATACCGATAAAGGGTGACTCCGACGATCAGACCGACTACCCCTAATAAACAGAGAATAATGATCCCTTTTTTCAGGCGTTGATGGTTTTTTGAGGAAACCTCAGCCATAGATTCTTCCTTAATTATTCTATTTTTAACCGACCCGGTCTAAAGGGTTATTCTTCAGGTCCCCCCAAAGCCGACGGTCATCTGTTCCCCCTTGATGATGACCGGCACCTTTCGTTCAGGGGAAGCCCTTAAAAAAGCCTCCAACTTTTCCGGATGGTTTAGCAGGTTATAGTAATGTACTTCTTCTCCCTGGGCTCGATAGGCCTCACAGGCCTTCCGGGTAAAGGGTCAGCCGTCCTTCCCAAAGATAACGACCATGGCGCTAAACCCTCTTCGACCTTTCCAACCTCATAGTCACCAGGTTGTAGGCATCAGGACATTGAACTTCAATCGTGTCGCCTCCCCACCAGGGAAGATTCCCTCCGAATTGGAAGGTCGAAAGACTGGGAAAGATATCATGATAGAAAAAACCGCACAACCCGCCCGGGTTGTGGCAACTGATTTCAAAAGACTCCCCCACCTGATGACCGGCGTTGCATTTTCCCTTGACCCCCATGATGGTGGCCGTTACTTTTTGTCCTATTCCCGGATCTTTTGCCATGGTCTCATCCTTCCTTTCTGGATTTTCTTTCCATTATTCAGTTTAATTCCTTGCTCTCCCTCAAAAGCCGCTTGTCCTCCACCCGCATGGTTACCTGAATCGCATCAAAATATTCCAATAAAGGAATGGTATATTTCCGGGAGGTCTGGGTCAGGTCCTTGAATTCCGGGGTGGTGATTTCGCCCTTTTCTTTGAGCCATTGGATCATTTTTTTCTTGAGCCCTTCGATGGCCTGCTTGTGAAAATAAAGGTCTTCCTTAACCTTGATCAGCTTCCCCTCCTTGACCATCAACTCCAGGACCTGTCGGGGTTGCCCTTTGGGAAACTGTTCTACCAGCTCTTTAAAATAGGGGGGTTGCAATCCGCTCTTCAGATATACCTTTTCCAGAGCATCCTGAACGGCCTGCTGGTCTTCCTTTAATTGGACCTTATGGCCTGTCAGACGGACCAGTTCCTTTTCCTGGACCAGGATCTTCTGTTCGGCTAATTGATTCAAGAGAAAATTAAAGAGTTTGGTTTCCCGAATCTGGGGCAGACGTGATTTCAATTCTTCTTTAAGCAAACCGGGTTTCAAGGGATTGGCCTGGTGGTAGCCTTCCAGTTCTTTTTCGATGGCCCGGTTCAGTTTGGACATCTCCTTTTGATGGATGATGATTTTATTCTCTTTGTCCCATTGGATGAGGACCTTCTGGGAAAGGAGATCTTTGAGCAGATCATCGAGCTTCTTGGGAGGTAGCGGCAGAACTTGTCCCAAATTTGGTCTGGACACCCCGCCGGCCCCGGCCAAAAGGACTTGCAAGGCCGTTTTTTCGGCATCGCTCCCGGATTGTAGGACCTGAAGCTGCTGAATGACTTCCGGGTTTAAACGTTTGTGTTTGGCCGGGATCACATTCAGAACCGTTGCCCCGCCGATGGTCAGAACCGGTGAATAGCTGCGGATGACGGCCAGATCTCCAGGCAATAAGGCCACCGGTTCGGTGAGTCGTAATTGTCCAAAGCCGGGTTCTCCGGGTTTTATATCCTCCCCTTGAAGGAGAAGAACCTGGCCTAAAATCTCGCTGGTTCCGCTGTGAAACCGTATCTGACTGCGATGTTTCAAGGGTCTTGGAGCGGATTTCAAGAGTCGGATATGCAGATCCAATAACCGGGTTGAATAAAGACCTAGTGGGGAGGCCACCACATCGCCCCGGTTTACCGTGGCCTTCTCAATCCCCTGGAGATTAATGGCCGTGCGCAGACCGGCCCGGACCTGTTCGGTATCCTGATTATGGACCTGAATACCACGGACCTTGGCTTGAATCTCCTGGGGATAAATAATCACCTGGTCCCCGACCGAAAGGCTGCCGGAGATGGCCGTCCCGGTGATGACCGTCCCAAAGCCCTTCATGGTAAAGACGCGGTCCACCGGCAATCTGAAGATGCCGGCAGAAGAACGCTCCTCCACTTCAGCCGAAAGTCTTTCCAGGAGCCCGGTCAATTCCGGAATCCCCTGGCCGGTAGTCGAAGAAACGGGAAGGATCGGGGCCCCTTCCAGAAAAGTCCCTTTTAAAAACTCTTTGATATCTTCCTGGACCAGATCCAACCAATCGTCTTCGACCATATCGATCTTGGTTAAGGCCACCAGACCTTTTTTTATCCCCAGGAGGCTGCAGATATCCAGGTGTTCCCTGGTCTGGGGCATGACCCCTTCATCGGCGGCAATAATCAAGGCCACCAGATCAATGGTGCTGGCGCCGGCCACCATATTTTTAATGAACCGTTCATGACCGGGGACATCGATGATCCCCAGGCGTTGGCCGCTGGGGAGATCCAGATAGGCAAAACCCAGTTCAATGGTGATCCCCCGTTCTTTTTCCTCCTTGAGGCGGTCGGTATCGATCCCTGTCAAAGCCTTGACCAGGCTGGTCTTGCCGTGATCGATATGTCCGGCCGTACCGAGAATAATCTGTTTCAAATCCGACCTTTCTAAGTATTCCTGCCCGGGTGGACAAAAATGAATAGGAGTGAAGAGATCCTTAAAACATTCTGGCTTCTGAATTCTGAATTCCAGAATTCCAAATGTCTTCAGTCCGTATTATCTCCCACCTCTCACAAACCCTGTCAAGCCAAAAATTTTAAACCCTTTTCTTTACAAACGCTTTTACAATCCTTATAATAAAATTTGTTGTTTTTATCTATCAGGCCAGCCTTTCCAGGTGTTCCCACCGGGAAGGGAAAGGAGGAGCAAAAGTGGTTAGCGATTTTTCCAGACTTCACGGTCAAATGAGGCGTTTGATGGATGATATGCTGTATCAAATCAGCCCCCGCTTTTTGCTGGATCAAAGGATGTGGTCCCCCCAAATGGATATTCTTGAGACGCCGGAGTCCTTTATGATCATTGCCGAGGTCTCGGGTTTAAAAAAAGACGAAATCCGGGTTACCGTAAAAAGAAACCTGGTTCATCTTTCGGGGAAAAGAGAGGGTCCTCCAATGGCCAACGCCGTTCGATATCTTCAAATGGAAATCGAGTATGGTTCCTTTGAACGGACCTTTGAACTGCCCGTTCTGATAGATGAATCGAAGATTGAAGCCCATTACCGGGACGGTCTGCTCACTGTGGTCTTACCTAAAAAGCGGCCGCTTAAAAAAACCATTCCCGTTCAATCTGAATAAATTTCGGCCTAAATATAAGGAGCAGCCCATGGAAATCACCGAAACGGCCATACCCCTTCAAACCCAAGTATTGACCATACCGGAAGAAATACCCCTCCTGCCAGTCATGGATGTTGCCTTGTTTCCCAAGATGGTAATGCCCCTGATGATCTGGGAAAAAAGCTGGATCCAATTGGTGGATGAGGCCCTGATGAAAGACCACTTGATCGGACTGATTATGATTCAAGGCAAAGGCCACGACCCCCTGACCCCCGATGACCTGTATGGATATGGAACCGTGGGTTCTATTTTGAAAATGGCCAAGGTCCCTGAGGGCGGGGTACGGTTGATGGTCCAGGGCCTTTCCCGGTTTAAAATCACCGAATTCACGGCAACTTCCCCTTACTTCAAGGCCCGGATCGAAATCCTCAAGGACCTCCTGGAATCGAATATCGAAACCGATGCCTTGACAAACAGCGCCCGGGGGCTCTTTACCAAAGTCCTGGAGTTGTCTCCCTATCTGCCTTCCGAATTGGGTCTCCTGGCCCAAAGCGTTGAAGACCCCGGCTCCCTGGCCGACATGATCGCTTCCATTCTGAACGTCTCCAAAGAAGATAAACAAGATATCCTGGAAACCCTGGCGGTTAAACAAAGGCTTCAAAAATTAACGGTTATCCTGACGAAAGAATTGGAGGTCCTGGAATTAGGGAAGAAGATCCAATCGGAAGTTAAAGACGGGATCGATAAAACCCAGCGGGAATATTATCTTCGGGAACAACTCAAGGCCATCCAAAAGGAGTTAGGGGAAAAGGATGAAAAATCCTTAGAGATTGAAGAATACCGGAAAAAAATAGTGGAAAGGAAGTTATCTCCGGCGGCCGCCAAGGAAGCCGAACGGGAACTGAATCGTTTGGCCCGGATGAGCCCTTCCTCCCCCGAATATACGGTGGCCCTGTCCTATCTGGACTGGCTGACCGAACTTCCCTGGGGGACTCAGACCGAAGATAACCTGGATATTGAAGCAGCCGCCAAGGTCCTGGATGAGGATCATTTTGATCTCGAAAAGGTCAAAAAAAGGATCCTGGAGTACTTAGCGGTTCGAAAACTCAAGCCGGACATGAAAGGCCCCATCCTTTGTTTTGCCGGCCCTCCGGGCACGGGTAAGACCTCTTTGGGGCGTTCCATAGCCCGGGCCCTGGGCAGAAAATTCGTCCGCCTCTCCCTCGGTGGGGTTCGCGATGAAGCCGAGATTCGGGGACACCGTCGCACCTATGTCGGGGCCTTACCCGGGAGAATCCTCCAAGGTTTAAAGAAGGCCGGCTCCAATAATCCGGTCTTTATATTGGATGAAATCGATAAGGTCGGCGCTGATTTTCGGGGTGATCCTTCCTCGGCCCTTTTGGAGGTCCTGGATCCGGAACAGAATTCCACCTTTTCCGATCATTATCTGGAAGTAGAATTCGACCTCTCCAAGGTCATGTTTATTACCACGGCCAATATTCTGGATACGATTCCGCCGGCCCTGCGGGACCGTATGGAGGTCTTGGATCTGGCCGGTTATATTGAAGAAGAAAAAATCCAGATCGCTCATAACCATTTGATCCCCAAACAAATAAAGGAACACGGCCTGACCGATAAAAACCTTACCTTTAATAAAAAGGCCCTTCAGACCATTATCCGTTCCTATACCCGGGAAGCAGGCCTTCGAAATCTGGAACGGGAAATCGCTTCTGTTTGTCGGGGGGTTGCCAAAGAAATAGCCGAAGGAAAAATCAAAGGCAAGAAGATCTCCCCGGAGGATCTGCATCAATATCTGGGGCCGATCCATTTCTTTTCCGAGATTGCCGAAAGGACCCAGGAACCGGGGGTAGCAACCGGGTTGGCCTGGACCCAGGCCGGGGGCGATATTCTCTTTGTCGAAGCCACCAAAATGCCCGGCAGAAGAACCTTGACCTTAACCGGTCAGTTAGGGGAGGTTATGAAAGAGTCGGCCGGGGCCGCTATGAGTTATATCCGCTCCAAAGCCGGTCAATTAGGCATCGAGGAAGATTTCTACGAAAAAAACGATATTCATGTCCATGTCCCGGCTGGGGCCATCCCTAAAGACGGCCCTTCGGCCGGAATCGCCATGATGACGGCATTGACCTCTCTTTTAACCGATAGGCCGGTACGGGGCGATCTGGCCATGACCGGTGAGATCACCCTGCGCGGTTTGGTCCTGCCGGTCGGAGGGATCAAGGAAAAAGTCCTGGCAGCCAAGAGGGCCGGGATTGGATCCATAATACTGCCCAAAAAAAATGAAAAAGATCTGGAAGAGATTCCTCCGCATTTAAAAAAGGGACTAAAATTCCATTTTGTGGAACGGATGGACGAGGTCTTTAATCTGGCCCTCTGTCATAAAGCCGTAGCCTGCAAGAGATAAGCATCAAGTGTGGATTTCGGATTGCGGATTGCGGATTGCGGAATAAAGAGGAAGAACTTACCAAATTAATTTAAAGGAACTACCTATTCGGTGAAAAAATTGGTTGATCTCCATACCCATTCTTCGGCCTCCGATGGCAGCCTCTCTCCCCAGGAACTGGTCAAGTATGCCAAAAAAAAGGGGGCGGCGGCCATTTCCCTGACCGATCATGACACCGTTGAAGGCCTTGAAGCGGCCATGGCCGCCGGAGAAGAAAATGATCTTGAGGTCATCCCCGGTCTGGAGATCAGTGCTCAGTATACGGGAGGGACGATGCATATCCTGGGTTATTACATCGATCCCTCGGAGCCGGCCCTGAACCAGGAACTCCACAGGCTTCAGGAAGCCAGACGGGAAAGAAATCCCAAGATCATCGCCAGGCTTCAAGCCCTGGGGATCCCCATTACCTTCGATCAAATCCAGGCCCTGGCCAAGGGACAGACCGGTCGCCCCCACATTGCCCAGGCCCTTCTTCAACTCGGGGCCGTCTCTTCTCACAAAGAGGCCTTTCAAAAATATTTGACCAAAGGGGCCTTGGCCTATGAGGAAAAATTTCGTTTTTCTCCGCTTGAGGCCATCTCCCTGATTCTGCGAGCAGGGGGAATCCCGGTCCTGGCCCATCCCTTCACCTTAAATTATCCTTCTTTAAGGGATCTTAAAGTATTGGTTGAAGATTTAAAGGCCAAGGGCCTAGATGGAATGGAAGTTTTTTATCCTGAACATACGGAGGAACAAACCCGGTATTATTTATTGCTGGCCAAGGAATTGGGACTGGTATACACAGGGGGAAGCGATTTTCACGGGAACAACAGGGAAAAAGCGGACCTACTTTGCGGTAACGGGAATTTAGAAATTCCCTACGAGATCGTAGAGAACCTGAAGGCCCTTCACCTAAATTCGGTTAACAGAATACGGATTGCAGGTTGACTGTCATGAGGAGATGGTGGCCAGCCTGATCATGTTTCCGACTTTTGAAGATCTTGCCCTCAAGCATCAAAACCTTATTGAAGATTTCCTTAAGCGTTATCCCCCGGAAATCTCGGAATTGACTTTTACAAACCTTTTTATTTGGAGGCATTATTATCAATTTAAGATCACTTTCCATAAGGGATTTCTGACATTTCTTGCACAACCGCCCGATAAAATGCCCTTTTTATTTCCTCCGCTGGGTGAAGGGGATGTTCAATCCTGGGCCGCTGATTGCCTGATCTATTTAAAAAAACAGGGATATCCCGCACGGTTCGAACGGGTTCCAGGGTCGGCCCTCAAAAACTTTTCACTCCTCCCCCATTTAAAGCCTGTTCTTGATCGGAACAACAGCGATTATTGCTACCTGACCAAAAACTTGATCCGTCTTTCGGGAAACAAATACCATACCCTGAAAAACCATATCAATCGATTTAATAAAAAATACCATTGGGAATACCTCCCCCTGACCCCGGAATTGATTATTGAATGCCTTAATCTGCAGGAAGAGTGGTGCCGGTTGAAACAATGCATCGAATCTCCCAGTCTTTTAAGTGAAGAACAGGCCATTATTGAAGCCCTTACCCATATCGATCTCTTGAATTATAAGGGGGGGGTGATTCGAATCCAGGGAAAGGTAGAGGCCTTTACCCTGGGGGAACTGTTAAACCTAGAGACCGTAGTCATTCATATTGAAAAAGGCAATCCGGAACTTTCCGGCCTTTATCCTTTAATCCAGCAACAGTTTTTAGAACAAGAGTGGGGTCTTATCCCCTATGTCAATCGAGAGCAAGACCTGGGGATCCAGGGCTTACGAAAAGCCAAAATGTCCTATCACCCCGAATTCATGATCGACAAGTACATCGTGACTGAAGCCTATTAGAGTTTTATCAGGTCCCTGTTATTTTTTAAAGAATAGGGCGAGAATAGATGTTAAACCATGTGACACAATTGATTTTTCTTGGAACCGGGACCGGAGTTCCTTCTGCCGAACGCGGATCTTCCGCCGCCCTGCTGAAACTTCCTGAAACGAACCTGCTCATCGATATCGGTCCTGGAACCTTACGGCAATTAGCCAAAGTTTCCGTACCGATTACCGAAATAGATTATATTCTTTTGACCCATCTCCATCCGGATCACAGTATCGATCTGGCTTCTTTTTTATTTGGAACAAAATATCCCCCTTATTTGATTAAAAGACGGCCCTTTCATCTCCTGGCGGGAACCGACTTCGAAGCCTTTTATAACAATCTTTTAAGGCTTTATGGCCATTGGATCGAATTACCTTTAGGTCTTCTGATCCATACTCCTCTTCCCCAGGACAGGACGTTGGAAAAAAAGTTTCCCTCATTTTTTCTCGAAACCGGACCGGTATCCCATACCTCGTCGAGTATAGGCTTTCGGTTCACCCTGCCCGATAGAAAGGTACTTGTCTTTTCCGGCGATTCGGATTATTCTCCTTCCATAGTTGAACTGGCCAGAAAGGCGGATTTACTGGTATTGGAATGTTCTTTCCCTGAAGGTCAAAAGGTGGCGGGGCATCTGACTCCCTCCCTGGCCGGAAGGATCGCCCGGGAGGCCGAGGTCAAACAGTTGGTGCTGACCCATTTCTATCCCGAATGCGATGGCCAGGACCTCATCGGTCCCTGTAAGGGGGAATATAGTGGAAAGATCCGCCTGGCAGAAGATTTTATGACCCTGTCGCTGGAAAACGAGATCTAACGAGTTGCACCTGGCCCAAGGGAGAGACACCAAACAGGAAAACAGGTCCAAGGTTCAAGGTCCAAAGTCCAAAGTTTTTTATACTTGAAACTTGAAACTTGCATCTTGGAACTTTATTTTCGTACTAACAAGTTGAGGAGCAGGTTGGATGAAAGAGAAAAAAGGTAAACTTATTCATATTGATAGAACCCAAAAACAGGTTGTGGATATACTGGACAGGGTAAGCGAAGAGCAAGAAAATATAAAGGAACTTATTGTTTTTTATATGGATAAGGAGGGCGTTTATCACTCCCTTTCTTCCGATATCAGTGATGAGATCTATTTAGCCGGCATCTTGCATTCCATGGTGAATAACTTGCTTTATGACGCCTCTGAGCCGGAAGATTAATATCTTTACTTATTCCCCTATAAATTTCTTATATAATTTTTCGACATTTTTTCGGGTTACATGGTCCCGGTGCATGCGGAATCCCCCTCCAAAGGTCTCCGGGATATGCATCAATTCATGGATCAGGATCTTAACCTGTTCTTCTTTGGATAATCGGTCGTAAGATTCATTTAAAATCTCTATGACATAATGGGCTCCCATGTCCAGAGCAAGCTGCATTACTTTGGGCAGGGCATGACATCTGGC
>JACRBX010000053.1 GCA_016219225.1 Deltaproteobacteria bacterium | reverse complement strand
TCCCTGCGTTTCCCTTGGCACACAACATACCTCTGGATTTCAGGAAGTTGGGGTGGGGATCGAGTTTCTGAACCACCCCTTTTTCCACTCTGGCGATAAGGCCGCATTTATTGAGACACATATCGCAAATGGAGGGCACTCTTCGCACTTGGCCCCCGACCTGGTTTCCGATCGAAGGAACCAAGGCATGCAGAATCCGAGGTGCCCCCAGGGTGGCCGCCGCGGCCATTCCGGAAAACTGCAGGAACTGGCGGCGGGTCAAGCCTTTTTCATTAGCTGTCGACATAGACGAAACTCCAAACCCCCTTTACTCGCATTTTTCCGGCGAGGGAGAATCGAAGGCATGGCCCCAGAGCTGGGCATACATATCCGTTTTATCCTTTTCGGAAAGAACGGCCCATTGGTCCTTGCATTTCAACTTGTCGATGTTTTTAAAGACCTCATCCCACCCAGCCTGGGTCTTACTGTTTGGGCCTAATTCTTTGGCACTGCCCCCGGCAACGTGGCAGGTCCGGCAATTTTTTCGGAAAAGGAATTTTCCTTTGCGGGCATTGCCGTTGTCCTGGGCCAAACTCAACCCCAAGGAACCGATCAACAGAATAAAAACGATGAAAACTGGAACTATTCTCTTTTTCATAGCGAAATCTCCTTTTTAGTTTTGATGGACTTGTTAGATAAGCTCTGGAAGCCCATTTTCGTCATTCCGTGGAAACTGGAACCCAGGCCACAAGAATTCCTGCTGGACCCCGGCTTTCGACGGGGTGACGGCCTGGAAGACTAATTGCTAACTTATAAGAACTCAAGAATTTAAAATTCCTTTGGTTTGGTTATGTTGGCTAAATTCCCCGGGGCTGTCCCCTTCTTGGCATGACAGGTCAGGCAATCGGCAAGGGGCCGTTGCTTCGGGCCTGGGATTGTCGGGCCTTGCACCGCGGCTTTACTTAGGGCCGGTTTATTGACCGGCAGGGGCCGTTCTGATTTCCGGTGGCAGTCCAGGCAAAGCTGATGATAGGCCCCTTTCAAACCCGGCACATGGATCTGCCGGGGATTAAAGGGCCGCTCATGGCAGGTGGAACAGCTTACCGGGAGTTTTTGAATCCGCCGGAGATCGGTCATCTTCAACGGTTCCCCATACCTATCCCCTTTTTCCCGCGGTTGTCGATGATGGCAAACAGTACAGTCCTTAACCACTTTGAGATGCTTTTCGTGCTTAAAAGGCACCGGTTCATAAAGGTCGCTGTATTGATTAATGACCGGGCTGTTTAAAGGGCGGACCTTGGGGGCATCAGCAACGGTTGGCCGGACCCCGCTAAATACCGGTTTTGCTTTTTTCGCTCCATAGTCAATAATTTCTTCGGCCCCAATTCGGTCAGAGAGAAAGAGGGAGACAGAAAGGGCCAATACTAAAAAGACGGTTGAGGTCCCCTTGGCCGGATGGCTCCCAAGTACAGGGAAAATAAAAACAAAAACCCGGTACAGAAACATCAGCGTGGCGATCAGCCCTAAGGTGATAAAGATCTCCCCCAGGGCCGGGAAATAGGCCGTTATCTTATAGGGCGGGGCATAACTGACCAGAAAGACGTTGATGCGGTTAAGAAGAATACCCAGCACAAAAATGGTTGAAGCCAAAAAAAGCCACCCGGCCGAAGCACGGACCTTTTTAAACAAGACCAGGCCAAAAGGCAGGATGACTCCGAAAAGGACCTCGACGATAAAGGCGTTAGTCTGGTAGGTGCCCTCAAAAAGATAAACATAGGTACCCCGAACGATCATGTCCCCTATCTTAAAAAACAGATAGGTTCCCATAAAAATGGGCATGAATTTGGCTAAGGGGGTCAGCACCTCCATCTCCGGCCGGCGGTTAAGGGACCTGGAGACCAGAATGGATTCAAAGGTTACCATGGGGTATCCGGCGGCTATGGCCGAAAGCAGGAACAAAAGGGGCAGAATCGGGGTATACCAGAGGGGATGGACCTTATAGGGGGCAATGAGCATCAAAGAGCCCAGACTGGATTGGTGCAGACAGGACAGGACGATTCCGGCAATAATAAAAACAAACATGACCTTGCCCAGCAAAGTGTCGGCCAGGGCCAGAAGCCTTTCCAGGACCTTGTTCAGACCGGCCAGAGAACCGGGGAGATGGACACGGCCCTTAAAACGCTCGATCACAATGGGAATAAATTCAATATACAGGACGTTTAAATAGATCATGACACAGATGGCCACTTCAAACAGAACGGAGTTTCCGTTCCAATTGAACATGGGGCTGGTGATATTCCAATACCGGCCGATATCCACCATAAGTCCCAGGACCACAAAGGTGTAGCCCAGCATGGCTGTCAGCAGGGCCGGACGGATAACGGCCTGGTACTGGCGGCGGTTGAAAACATAGGCCATGGCCCCGGTGGTAAACCCCCCGGCGGCCAGGGCCACCCCGGAAGCCACGTCGATCCCGATCCAGATACCCCAGGGGAATTGATTGTTCAGATTGGCCACCTGGCCGATGCCGAAAAGAAAGCGGGCGGCGAAAAAGAAAAATCCCAGGGCCATCAAGGACAGCAAACCCATCACGCCGGGAGTCAAAAACTTCTTTCCGGTAACCGGTGCTGAGGCAATCACATGGCTCACGGCCTGTCTCCTTTCTCCGGCGGTTTGGCGGCTTTCGATCTCTCTTTTCTGTTATTCAGATATCCGGTCAATCCCATTACCCCGCCTAAAGCGGCAAACAGGACCAGGGGTGCGGCAAAAGACTGAAACAGACCATGTTGAATGGCCTCGGTCAGCCTGGGCGGGGCCTCGGTGCCCAGCCTGGGGAAACCGATGGACTCAAAAGGCGCGGAGGCCAGATAGAGCCAGGAAGTCCCACCGACTTCCTTTTCCCCGTAG
Source organism: Deltaproteobacteria bacterium (assembly GCA_016219225.1). NCBI lineage: Bacteria > Pseudomonadati > Myxococcota > Myxococcia > Deltaproteobacteria bacterium. The sequence goes on along the minus strand of JACRBX010000053.1, from coordinate 4,616 downwards.
ATCCGTTCCTGATACCGGCCGGGGTGGGTTCTGATCTTCCAGCCGGCCAGATGGAGCAGTTCCGATCTTTTCCCGAAGGTGATCACCTCCCGGGGGCAAATCTGAACGCAGGCCGGCAATCTCCCCTCTTTGATATCTTTGAAGCAGAAGGTACATTTCCGTACTTCAGGGGTCAAGGGATTGTGATATTCATAGGCCGGAACCTGGAATGGACAGGCGATCATACAGTATCGGCAGCCGATGCATTTTCCGACATTATAGGTCACCGGTCCGGAGGACTCCTTAGTGAGGGCCCCCACGATGCAGGCCGAAACACAGGCCGGGTCCTGGCAATGCATGCACTGAAATTTGACAAAGGTCTGCGGGTTTTTCAAGGCCGAAGGATTGGTCTCTTTCCGGCCATAGCGGTTTATCACGGTATAAGAGGTTTCATCCATCCGCCGCATTCTTTCCAGGACCGCCGGTTCTTCAAAGGATTCCCGGGGCTTGGAAAGCCGCTGCCGTTCGTTACAGGCCTGTTCACACATACGGCACCCGATACACAGGGTCGTATCCACCAGGCAGCCATAAGCCTCTGCGGAAGGGGAAGGGGTCTTGGCGGCCTGAGCGGAATGGTCCCTGCCGACTAAGGAAGCGGCCGCCAATGATCCCGAAATTTTAAAAAAGAGCCTTCTGTTTATCTCCATAGCCAATTCTCAGGGCAAGCCCTATCCTTTTTGGATGCATAACTTAAATCGTTCCCCATCTATTTGACGGTCGATGACCCTGTCTTCGGACCGATCCACGATCAAGACAATATGATCGGCCACATCGGGATCCTGTCCCAAAACCTCCAGCCTCTCGCCTGCCTTTAAGGCCAGCAGGTTCTGTTTAAACTTGAGCAGACAGACCGGCCAGGAAATCCCGGAAAGGTCGAGTTGCGCTGTTGAAAGCATTTGGACCGCCTCGATTAATTAGAGAGGTAATTTTTATTACTCGCCCTTTATTTGCAACCTTTATGCCTAAGTCCAAAAAAAAGGTCCCATATCTATAACAAACTGAAATGTAAACTAAAAATAAAATAATCTTTTTCTTCTTGCATTGGAAAGCCATTGATGGTATCTAAACAACTGTTTAAATTATTAAACAGGTGATTAAACAAGGACAACAGAAATGAACGAACAGGAAATCAATCGCTACTGGAAAAAGATCGTCAATACCATGAGTGAAGGCTTCATGCTGGTCGGCCCGGATGGGACCATTATCATGGTCAATGAAGCCTTTGAACGCCTCACCGGATATACCTCCAAAGAAGTTATTGGAAGGCCCTGCACGATATTGAACTGTGATGCCTGTGAAATGAACTTAAAGGGATCGGGAAAGGCCTGGTGCCGGTTATTCGTGGAGGGCCAGGTATTAAAATGCCGTTGTCATCTGATGATTAAGGACGGTTCTTACGTGCCGGCCCTGAAAAACGCCGCCGTCTTAAAGGACGAAAAGGGGGTGGCGCTGGGTGCTGTGGAAATCCTGACGGATCTTTCGGAACTGGAACGACTGGACCAGAAAGTAGGACTCCTCTCCCGGCAATTGGAGGAGGACGTCGGATTTCACGGTATGCTGGGCAAGTCAAACCCTATGCAAAAACTCTTCGATGTGGTTCAAAAGGCCGCCAACAGCGAGGCTCCGGTCATCATCTATGGGGAAAGCGGCACCGGAAAGGAACTGGTGGCCCGGGCCATCCATCAATTGGGCAGAAGAAAAAATGAACCCTTCGTCCAGTTCAATTGCGCTGCTTTAAACGAAGCCTTGCTGGAAAGTGAACTATTCGGTCACATAAAAGGCGCCTTTACGGGAGCCTACCGCCATCGACAGGGTCGCTTTGAAGCAGCCAACCGGGGGGATATTTTCCTGGATGAAATCGGAGATGTTCCTTTGTCCGTCCAGGTCAAATTGCTCCGGGTTCTGGAGACCAAGCAATTTGAGCATGTCGGGGATCACCATCCCATTTCGGTGGATGTCCGCATCATTACAGCTACTAATAAAAACCTGGAGGAATTAATCGCCCAAAAAAAATTCCGCGATGACCTTTTTTTCCGCATCAACGTTTTTCCTATCCATCTCCCCCCCTTACGGGAACGGTCTGAGGATATCCCCCTGCTGGTCAATACCTTTGTCCGTCGGCTGCGGTTGAGAACCGGGAAAAAAATTAACGGTCTGTCATCGGCCGCCATGGATTGTTTTATGAATTATCGTTGGCCCGGAAATGTCCGGGAACTAAAAAGTGCTCTGGAATATGCCTTTGTTATCGCCGAGAAGGGCTTAATCGATCGGGACCAATTGCCTTCCAACATTGTCGAACCGAAGCCGCCCATTCCCGAGTCAATCCGGCCTCCGCTGCAAGCCAACAGTTTTCTGGAGGTTGATGAATTTATGATCTCTGAACCAAATTCCGATGAACCGGGGGAAAAAACGGCCCTAATCAAAGCCTTGCAGCAATGCAAGGGCAATCAATCCCAAACGGCCCGTGTTTTGGGGATTAACCGGGTCACGGTCTGGAATCGGATGAAAAAATATGGGATTGATCTGAAAAGGGTCTTAAGTATTTAGTACGAAAATAACGTTCAGGGATCGGGGATCAGGGATCGGGGGTCGGCGAAAGACATTTTCATTCTTCGTAGTGCCCGACCCGGGCATGAGCGCTTAACACGAAAATAGCATTCAGGGGTCGGGGGTCGGGGGTCGGGGATCGATGGGTCAGTCAAAGAATAGAGTTGCAAGATGCAAGTTTCAAGGTGCAAGGGGAAAGCCTTGAACCCTGTACCTTGCCTTTTGCCTATTGCCCATAGCCTCTTGCCGATAGCCTCTTGAAGACTTATTTTCATGATTTGTGGTGCCTCACCGGGTATGAGAGGTTAGTTAAAAAGCATTCGACCGTCTAAGGAAAGAGGAGGATAGGGCCATGTTTGACGTCAAGTGCACCGTTAAATCGGTCAAAGGATCCTGCGCCGCGGGGTATAAGAAGGGGGATTATTTTTTTGTCAGGGGCGGCCTGATGATCGAGGCCGGGGAACCGAATGGGCTCTGCATGTATGCCTTGCCTGCCCTTCTTCCCTATCTGACCGCCTATTGCCGGGAAACACCGGAGCATGACTGGATTAACAGGAAAAGGGAATTGCAATGTCCCGATACTGATAATGCCGTTATTTTTGGTATTGAAAGAATAGGGGACAGATAAAAATTTCGGATTTCGGAATGCGGATTTCGGAATGGGGGAACTGAATTGCGGAAAGCGTGCCCTGGGGAATGTTACTGAATTTATTAATTCACCGGGCTCAAAGATTGTGGGTCAGGGTGCAAAGCTCCCTGATAAAAAAAGCCGGGAGAATGGCTCCCGGCTTTTATCTACATGGAATCGTTTAGGCTAAGAATTTGGTTTGGACGCTCTAAAGAATCCCTTCGGCTTCGGTGACGAACACCTGGACCAGGTCGTAGACCTTGGGCAAATCGGTGACCCGCTGGGCCGACTCGCCGGCGGCCAGCAGGGCCTTTTCCTTGTCGCCCTTGTAGACGGCATTGATGGATTCGATCTCGAAATTGATCAAAGACATATCAATGGTAGTGTAATCGTCCGGCGCTCCTAAAAAAACGCCCGGGGACTTTTGCAAGGTGTTTTTCTGGTGTTCGATGCTCCGGGGTGTCTTCAACCAACGGGCCGGCCCGACAAATCCACGGGCCACCAACGTTCCCCGGTCTCCGGCGGCCACCACGCCTTCTTTCCACATCTGATGAAAATCGCTTTCCTCCGTGGCCAGGAACCGGGTCCCCATCTGGGCCCCATCGGCCCCCAGGACCAAAGAGGCGGCCAGGGTTTTGCCGTCGCAGAAGCCGCCGGCGCCAACAACCAGTGTTTTCTCGTCGGACACGGCCTCGGTCACCGCCGGGAGCAGGATCATGGAGTGGACCGGTTCCCAGGAGGTATGGAAGCCGCCTTCATGGCCCGAAGCCACGATCACGTCGACCCCGGCTTTTTTGCAGCGCAAAGCGGCCTTGACCGAAGGCATGACGTGCATCCAGATCAGATCGGTCTTTTTGACCGCCTCCGACCAGGGAAGGGGATCGCCGGCCGAGGTCACCAGGACCTTGAACCGTTTTTTCATTTCCGGGTCCTCTTCCCGGACCTTCATCATGGTGTTGACGATCACTTGAGCGATGTCCCGCATTTCGGCGGCCACCATGACGTTGACCCCGAAGATGCCCTGCTTTTCCCGGGTCTGCTCCAGGGTCTTTTGATAGATGGTCCGTAAAATGGTTTCGGCATCGTCCGCCGGATTGGCGCCGCCGGTCCGGCAGAAATAATCATAGATTTCCGGTTGGGTATCCTTGGAAGCTATACCGCTCGAACTGATCAGGCCGAGCACCCCGGCGTTGGCCGAGGCAATGCATAACTGGTTGGTCCCGAAAGGTCCCATTCCAGCCTGGATGATGGGATACTTGATCCCCACCAGGTCGCAAAGTCTTGATTTTATCATGAGCAAATCCTCCTCTTCATTTTATAAAATTGAATGAATGGTTATTTTTCTTTACGACGTTTCTCTCAGGCAACCAGGAAGAAACTACCTTATTGAAATTTTTCGATA
>JACRBX010000052.1 GCA_016219225.1 Deltaproteobacteria bacterium | reverse complement strand
AGAGGCCATGACTGCAAGGGAATCGCCGAGAATGAACCGATTGGTCCAGTCCATAGGCCATTTGTAAAACTGCACGGCCTCCCGGTATTCCTGCTCGGGGTCGAGAAAGAGGTCTCGCTGAGGATTCTCGCGCTTGGCTACCTTCAAAATCGCCTGGGTGGAAAGACGTTCATGAATATGGAGGGCCACGGGATCGGCTACGCACCACTGCTGTTCGCGCTTACCCGCCCATTCAAGCCACGGTTCATGGTTGCCCATGGCCTCCCGAAGTGCCTTCAATTCCTCCGGCTCAAGCTTCCTCCGGCCCGATTCTTCAATAAGCTCGCTTATTTTGTCGGCCTTGCCCGTTCCATCGAACCGAAGAGTCGGCGAAAGGTGGGGATTATAGGCATATTTCAATTTTCTCTCTCTGAGTATCTCACCCCGAGCCGTCAATCCCGCAGGAGGAATATTTAGCCTCGTCACCCCCAAATGCCTCAGATCCAGAACTCCGTTTCCCGACGTTCCTTCAGTTTTTTTCTTCCTGGCCATTTGCCTTTTACTCCTCCATTATTTTTTCAAAAAAAATTTAATGCCGACTTATAAGAGTGTGTCACACCTTGGTAAATCAAGGTATTCTTTCAATATAAAACGGCTGGGTCTATTTTTGTAATGCTCCTCATCAGTTACGTACATCAAAAAACGACGCGCTCTTGTTATGGAAACATAAAGCAATCTCTTCGCCTCATCAATTTTCTTTAAATCACTGTCTCTTATTGCTCGAAAATCGGGTACCCGGCCATCATGCAGGTCAATAATGGCCACGGCATCGAACTCCCTGCCTTTGGCTCTGTGCATGGTCAGCAAATGAAGATTCCTGTCGGTGCTCGCAAAAAGCCCCAAGTCTTCAACTTGCAAGTTTTTTATATCAACCTTATTCTTTATCATGTCTTGAATGATTTCATTTGCGGATTCAATCAAAGCTCCACGAGAACAACTGGGTATTAGTCCAGCCTCGCAAAGACAGGTTTCAAAAGTTTCAGACGATACCGCAAGCCATTCAGCGGCACTGAGGGTGGAATTATATGCATAACTTCCTAAGTCGATAAGTTTACGGATAATAATATTTCCCTCATAGGAAAAAACAGAGAAGGGTCTCTTCCCTGTCATGTTATTAACTAAGAGAAATAGTTCTTTCTCGATCTGATGAAAGGTCTTATGGATTGGGTGGGTAATATACACACAAACCTGTTCTGCAAGAGTTGCAAAGAGATGAGACTTCTTATAGGGGCGAGCCCCGGGTCCAACAATGGGAATCCCATAGTCTCTTAGACTACGTCCGAGATGTAGGAGCTTGATCCACCACGGCGCCAAAATTGCAGCCTTGCCAATGTTGATTCCTAAATCCTCTAAGGCTGGTAGAAAATAATCGGTGATGGCCTCGAAAGCTGATGAGGTATGGACATAGATTGGCTCAACATCTTCACCTGCTGTTTCGCCAACACTGTACATTCGAGGAGTTCGGGGACACAATTTTTCTGCATGCTTGATAATTCTGCTGCTTGACCGATAATTTGCATGCAGCTTAAAGCGGGACTCTGCTGATATTTCTTGTGCAAATGTTTCCATAAGTTCAACACGGGCTCCCGCAAAACCGAAAATTGATTGATACGGATCACCAACCATGAAATATTTAGTTTGGCGGAAATTGGCAATCGCTCTAATTATTTCAATCTGAAGAGAAGTCGTATCTTGGAACTCGTCAACCAAAAGCCATGCGTATTTACAGGCAAGTGAATATGCAATGCTTGGCCTTTCTGATAGAAGGCGATAGGCATAATAGATTATATTCGGAAAGTCAATGAGACCCTGTACCTGTAACCTATCCCAAAAAGAAAGAGCGATATCTTCATTAAGTTCGGGGGTAACAATAGGGGTGCCATCTGACTCTCGATTGAACTGTTCAAAATATTCGCGAAAATTTTCTGGTATCCCATATTCTCCCAGCACGTCCGTCGCAATTCGTTGAAATGTATCATTATCTGGAGTTACCACAGAAAAGCCCTGGGCATACTCTGGTATACGCCAGGAAAAATAATTAAGAATATTGACGAGGCAAAAAGAATGAATCGTAGAAATATCACAAAAGTCCTCATCTCCACATTTTCCGTATGCACGAAGACGATCCTCGATTTCATAAACGGCAGCGTTAGTATATGTGAGACATGCGATCTTGCGGCTTGTCCCTCTGACCTCATCCAGACAATATAGTAACTTTGCAACAAGTGTCCGGGTTTTCCCACTTCCAGGGCACGCAACAATTAGAGTATTCCCTTCATGTTTGACAGCGTCTCTTTGCTCTTTGCTCAACTTCATAGTTCAAGCCAATTAACCGCATCCTTAATATATTTTGGAATTGCTTCGGCGCCGCCGATATGCTTTGATAATATTTGTGCAAATCGTGCTTTTCCGATTCGTTTTGCAGTGGAAAGAATTGGGTCTCTGAGGCTTGAAATCAATTCCTTTTGTTCATATGAATTAAGTTTTCCTGTTTTAATCAACTGGTCTGCGTTTTTCAATATTTTTGATACCTTAGAAGCACCGCATTCGGTAGTGGCGGCTGAAAGACAAATTAGAAGACCTGGAATTGTAAGGGCACGCTCGAAAGTCGTCTTGCACCGAAATATCCCGACAAATTCGCTTTTTAGCTGGTCAAGATCTGGCACTTCGGCCAAATCGTCTTCATCGCCTTCCTCACGTTGAGCGTCACTGGGTATTAAATCGCCATCGGCAATAATGACGCATTTTTTTGGCAGCGCCAATTCATTAAACATTTTCGCATATACATGAAAATGGGTCCCGTAAATAGGTATTACAGAGACCCCGTATCGTTCCAAGTCTATGCCCATTATCTTTTTCACCAATGGGGGTATAACAAAAAGCTCAGCAGGCCCTTCAACGAGGATTACTTTTCGGGCATAGAGCATTGTAGAACGAGTTGCGTCAAGATACCTCTCCATATCAGCAATCTCTGGCTGGGACAAAACATCATCAACACCTGGAGTAGTACCAGTTGTTCTGGGCTGGCCATTATTGGTAAGCAAAACTATTGAGTCAAGGTTAGCAGCAGACGTTATATGGGTACTATGGGACGAAAGTATGGTCTGAAAAGGCTTATTCTTAAGGATTTCATAAAGAACACGCTGTAGTTGCGGGTGTAAGTGCGCCTCGGGTTCTTCGATCAATAGGATTTGACCAGCCGTCTTTCCCGATTTAAATCTCCTTTCAAAACTTTCAAGAAGCATACTGATGTAAAGTATATTGTTTAACCCCAGCCCATTCCGATATGTTTCAAAATCAGTTAAGGCGCAATCGCTCAACAGCACAGTTAATGACCGTGATATGGACATGAAAGATGGAGGTGCCACTCCTAAACGAACTCCTATGTCAAAGGCTTCACCAGCCGTCCTATGAAATGCTTCGTTGATTGCTTCACCAGTTTCATGAATAGTCTGCCTTTGGGAGATCTCAGTATTGGCATGTTGCAGAATATCAACCAACTCATTCTTTTCGGCCTCGGGGATGTCACTTGCATCGATTAATTTAGCTAAGGGTGACTGGCGACTTTGTCTCAAATCCTGGTTGACGTCCCTTAACGCATGGAGAAAAACAACAGCAAATTGCTGCAGATCTGAAAAACGAACGGATGGTCCCAGATCTTCCGACCATCCAACCGTCGCAGGATCGCTCGCACCCCCACCGGTCAGTTCCCAGTGGTAATCTTCAATTGTCAAACTTCCGTCTTCAAGCTCTCCGTTTTCTATCGCTTCTCTAACTGACTGCCTTGGTCGGAAACGATAACTGATCCGAGCAATATGATTTTCGTCATCTACCTCCCAGCAACCTACCAGAGCGGTTTCGCTTACCTTTCCAAAATAATCACTGAATTCGATAGAAATCACAACTTGATTGCCCTGCGCAATCGAAATTCCAGAATGGATGTCTTCTTCAGATAAGAGGCGATAAGTTGATGAAAGGTTGGCATCGATAGCCAATCTTAATGCGAAAAGAAGATTACTTTTCCCTGTGTTATTCTCCCCAATCAGGCAAGTGGCCCCCGGACTGATGGGTACGTTCAATAGTTCAAAATTTCTGAAATTCCTGATCACTATACGCGATATGAACATCGGTCCAAACCCTCACTTTCCTATTTACCCCATCCTTCGACTAATCCTCCAACTGCTCATCCTTCCCTCATCCCCAGCACTTCCCAATACCCACCTTTGGCCGGACCGATACGTTTGAGGAGGTTGGTCTGCCGTTTTTGATGCCCTTGATGTTGAGAGTAGCTTCGGTTCTTCCGGAGGGGTTGCCAAATCCGCTCATCCCCGGCCCTTTTTCTTCGCGAGCAAGGCAAGCACTGCATTCCCCATCGGAGTTGTGAGGAAGTATTTCTGCTTGCTGCTGCAGGGCTTGTCCGGGAGGGACGGAAGAGGGGACATTCTTTCTGAACGTGCATAACTTTCCAGGCATTTAATCTTCCCTGAATATATCACGGTTTTCCGCCACCCCTCTTTTTCTTTCCCAACTCATATCATTTTCCAATATCCTTGGCCTGATCCTCCACCTCTGGCCCTCTCCCCATCCCCACCACTTCCCAATGCCCGCCTGCGTAGCTTTCTTGCCCACAGTTTTGAGCATGTCATGAACAGCCTTGGGTATCTTCCTCGACATCCGGACTCTCATATTTCATTCATGAGGACAATTCCTGCAAAGCTTCCCGGAAAATCTGGGAACTTTTTGAACGATTCCGTTCGGGGATCATGTATTTTGAAATTGTTCTGGCCGTTTCCACCTTGGGCATCCCAGACATCCCACTGGAATAATAACCGGCCCTCTTTAAAACCCGTTCCAGGCCTCCCAGGTTCCTCCTGCAATGGTATCCGGATTTCGGTATTTTGGCTTTATTGCCGATGGATGAAGGTACACGTGGATAGGCTTTAACCAGGGCCTCCGGGTCCCCGAAAAACCAGGCCTCCAATTCATCAATAGCCAAGCGATTAACAACCTCAAATTTGCCTTTTCCACCATCTGCCGATTCAAAACCCAAGATCGCCCCTTTATTGTTTAATCCAGTAACCTCCAAATTTACGACTACCCCTAAACACAATTTCGTTTTCGGACTTTAAGCGCTGAAGCCAGCGTTCCAATGTCTTAAGAGGCACTTTCAAAGCCTTAGAAATTTCAGGCGCCGGAAGACCTGGGGTTTCTTGTATAAACTTCAGCAAGACCTTTAATCCCTCATTTACTCCCCCACTTATACCCTCACTTATACCCTCATCTCGGGTTGTTAATGCCCGGTATCCCCCAGACCGGCGCCCCCCTTCGTAAACAATTTTATTTTTTTGTTTCAGAGCTCTAACCCAGCGTTCTAAAGTCTTTATTGGAACATTCAAGGCCTCGGAAATTTGAGGCGTCCTAAGTCCCGGGGTGCTCCGAATAAATTCCAGAACATTCTTTATCCCCTCACTTACTCCCTCACTTATACCCCCATTTACTCCTCCACCTTGTGCTGCTTTCGATCGAACAGGGGATGGTTTTTTAATGGCTTCCTGGGGGCCTTTCCTTTGAAAAGTAACGGCAAACCAATCGGAGTTGGCTTCAATAAGAGGGCAATCAAGACCGTAGGCGGCCATGGCGTCCCGAATCCTTTTTATGCCGGAACCGATATGCTCCACCAGTTCCATCCGGGCCATTAGAGAGAAAAGCAATAGATTGCGGGGGCGGCTCACACGGCCTAAGTCTTTCATTTTAAGGCCGGAGACCAGTCCTCCGGGATTGCTGATTTCTACCCGGTCACGAAAAATATGAACCTGAATATCGGAGGTGGAACGGTAATCCCGGTGGGCCAGGGCGTTCAACAAGGCCTCCCGTAGGGCTTCCTCCGGTAGTTCCAAAATTTCTTCTCGCGGCCCTCCCTTGATGACATATTCCGTATTTAAATGGGACATCAAGTAGGATAAGGCACTCTGATAATTTTCGGTTATGCTTCCTTGATAGATGGCGTGATCGAGGACCTTGCTCTTGGAAGTCCCCTGAAAAAGGGCACAGGTAAGCGAAGCTTGCAGAAAAAACTGTGAGACTTTTTTGCCGAACAATAAAGCACCGGCATTAGTCATTCCCTGATCGGTCAAGACTTTCAAGTTGCGTAATACATCTTCTTTTCTAAGACCGGAAGGGATAGCGGCGGTCTGGACGAAATCGAGGTATTTCCGAGAATCGAAATCCCGCCTCATACCGAAGTTCCGGCATGGTTGTTCGTCAAACCGAATCAGGCCTTCTCGAAAGAAGAACTCCCGGATTTCATCCCGCTTCATCTGTTGGCTATTGGAGGCTTCCCGGATGTAAAAAATTCCATTGGCCGAATAGGGTTTGTTGGGTCCGGTTGGAACGGTGACCACTAAGATGTCAGTTACAGTTTCAAAATCCAAGAGGACCGGAGGATCAATGTTTCGGGCGATGTTTTGAATTTCAGACTTGGTGCGATTAAGATTCTTAATACCAATTTTATGACCCTGGTCATCTACTCCGATCAAAATCCGGCCGCCGGAGGCATTGGCAAAGGCACATATCTCTCGTCCCAAATGGGAAGGGGTCATTTTAAATTCAATGGTGAATCCTTCACCAATCCTGATGAGTTTATCTAATTCGGTGGATGTCATCATCTGAAAAAGGTCTGCTCTTACCTCTTAGTATCAAAATTGGATCAAAAAACTTCCCCCCATTTTTCCGATTGTCGTTGATTTTTCCTGATCCTTCTCATCCCCGGTTGGATTGGCCAAAACAACTTAGACAAACAATTTAAGCCATAACATCGGTAAAGGCATAAGGGAGGACCGGTGAAAAGCGAAGTCGAGAAAGGTGGTCACAATTTGTGACCACCTTGAGTTTTTCTTCTGGAGTCAGTTGAAACATGAAATCTCCCGGGAAACGGTCCTTGTTGCGTTTTACTGCCTGATTGAGGACCTTTGTTGTCACTCCATAAAGCATGGCCAAATCGGCATCAACCATGACGCGAAGTCCGCGAATCTGCAAAATGGACTGCTCAATTCTCCCGGCAGGAATGACGGTCAAATCAAAATCCATTTCGATTTTCTCCTTTCGTCAAAACAAAAACACCAACTTCTTTTTCAAAAACCAACGAAGAGAGGGGACATCCTGAACGTGCATAACTTTCCAGGCATCTAATCTTCCCTGACGATATCACGGTTCTCCGCCACCCCTCTTTTTCTTCCCCAACTCATATTATTTTCCAATAACCTTGACCTTCGCAAAGGCAACGGCAACTTCTTTTTGCGTAATCGCCTTGAGTTCGAACAAAACTGTACCTGGTATTTTACGGATATTCTTTTTCCTCTTCGTATCCTCCAGGGTAAAGTAATTCGGAGGTTCCCCGAAATGTTGCCAGACCCTGGAAAGTTAAAGATTACTTAATCTATTGATTCCTCAATAAAACTTGTCTTAATTCTATATATAAAATAATGGCAAAAGCAACTTAAAAATAATACCTAACAGAAAGATCCTTGGTAAGTTTCCTTATTTACTTGATAAAAAGAGAAGGTCTTTCAAGGAAGAAATAGGAAGGGTTCAGTCGAGTACGGGGCGTGGGGGCTTTTTAAAGTGCTTCATGGATCAGACCACGGCCAAGCCGCTTCGCTTGCTTCTTAACTGGACCCCCTGTTTTTTTAATCGGCCGGGATTTCGGGACCAATTTGATTTCCAAACGGCACCCTACAGCCTGGGCATATTTTTTTAGGGTGGACAGGGAAGGGGCATGCTTGCCCGAGGCCTCCAGCCGTGAAATGGCGCTTTTGGTCGTTCCCATTAAACCGGCCACCTCTTCCTGGGTCAAACCCATCCGGGTCCGGGCGGTCAACATCTCGCGAGCCAGACGGTACCCCTCTTCCAGTGCCTCGTATGCTTCCCGGAATCCCTTCCGTTTCAGGGCTTTTTTAAGAAAAGCCTCATGATCATGGGAAACCGGTTTGTAAGTGATATCATCCAAATGAGGAAAAGGGGACGTTCTTTCTGAACGTGCATAACTTTCCAGGCACCTAATCTTCCCTGAATATATCACGGTTTTCCGCCACCCCTCTTTTTCTTTCCCAACTCATATCATTTTCCAATATCCTTAGCCTGATCCTCCATCCCAGACCCTCTCCCCCCCATCCCCACCACTTCCCAATACCTACCCGCGTAGCTTCTTGTCCACGGTCTTGAGCATGTCATGAACAGCCACAAAGAAAGGGGGGAATACACCACTCCTCACCTATTCCATCTTTTCCTTATCCAGTTCACCTTTTTTAAGGTCATTAATCATACGTTCGATCTCAGCTTTGATTGCCGGGAATCTCTTTCTGATGACCTCCCAGACAATTTCATAATCAACCCCGAAATAATGGTGGCGGACTTTATCTCTGATTTTGGCCAGGTCACTCCAAGGCAAGCCCCTGTATTTGTCTCTGACCTGTTTGGGTATGTTTTTTGCTGCTTCCCCGATATTTTCTATTTTCCAGACAACGGCACTTCTCGTTTTATCATCCTTATAAAATCGGACATAGTCCATTTCCCCGATAAATTTTTCGATACTTTCGATGGCTTCCAGGATATCCTCCACAAACAAAAGATAATTACGGGTCATATATACCGTACCTCCCTGAGTATGCCTTCTTTGATAACCGGCCGTATCGCTTCCTTCCGGACTACGTCCACCTTTTTGCCAAGAAGCCTTTGTAGGCGCCTTTCCAGCTCGATAAACTTGAGAAGGTCCGGGATTTCTTCAAATTCCACGAGGATATCAATATCACTTTTCTTTTTCTCTTCCCCTCGCACCCATGACCCGAAAATGCCAAGTTCCTTGATCTTGTATTCTCCAAATAATCCTGTTTTATTCTTCAGCAGGGTTTTTGTAATTTCGTCCAATGATTTTTTCATGCTTCCCATACCTCCCACAAAAAAGGAACTGAAAAAAATTTTCTTATCTTCGTATCCTCCCGGTAATGTAATTCGGGGTTTCCCCGAAATGTTGCCAGACCCTGGAAAGTTAAAGACTACTTAATCTATTGATTCCTCAACAAAACTTGTTTCAATTTTATATAAAATAATGGCAAAAGCAACTTAAAAGTAAAACCTATAGAAAGATCCTTGGTAAGTTTCCTTATTAACTTGATAAAAAGAGGAAGATCTTGCTTTTAGCTGGAATAAATATTAAATATCAAAAGGGTCAAGAGAAAAACGGGGAGTGGAAGACGAAGGGATTGAGAAGGATTATTATAAATTCATGACCAGGAAAAATAATAAAATTGGGGCCTGACGAAGAGAAGCCGGGACACTCGCCAGCCGATTCAGAATCTGCCATGGATCAAAAATCCGTCCAAAATTCCGCCTTGATTATTGCTGTCCTGACCTCTTTTATGACCCCCTTTATGGGGTCGGCTATCAATATTGCCCTGCCGGACATCGCCCGGGAATTTAATATGGATGCGATTACGTTGAGTTGGGTGGCCACTTCCTTTCTTTTGGCCTCGGTTATGGTCCTGGTACCTTTCGGCAGACTGGCTGATATCTACGGAAGGAAAAAAATTTTCACCTATGGGATTCTCATTTTTACCATCGCCTCTCTTCTGTCCGGTCTGGCGTTCTCCGGTCCTGCGCTGATCCTGTTCCGAATCTTTCAAGGGCTCGGCGGCTCCATGATCTTTGCCACGGGAATCGCCATCCTGACCTCGGTCTTTCCCCCCCGGGAAAGAGGGAGGGTTCTGGGGATCAACGTGGCGGCCGTTTATTTGGGTCTCACCCTCGGCCCTTTCCTGGGTGGGATTTTGACCCATTATCTGACTTGGAGAAGTGTTTTTCTGATCCATCTTCCTTTTGGGTTCATTATTATCTTTCTCCTTATGAGTAAAATAAAAGAGGATTGGGCCGACGCCAAAGGAGAATCCTTTGATTTAACCGGGTCAATCCTCTATGGAGCGGCTATCCTGGTCTTGATATACGGCCTGTCTAAACTGCCGACCATCAAGGGTTTATGGATCTCCTTGCTGGGTTTTATGGGTATCGTGATCTTTGTCCGATGGGAGATTCGGACCAGGTTGCCGGTCTTTCAAGTAAAGCTCTTTACCACCAATCGAGCCTTCGCTTTTTCCAACCTGGCCGCCCTGATCCATTATTGCGCCACTTTTGCCATGACCTTTCTGCTTAGCCTCTATTTTCAACAGGTGAAGGGCTTAAGCCCCCAATCCACGGGCCTGATCCTGATCGCCCAACCTTTTATGATGGCCGTCTTTTCCCCTTTTGCCGGAAGATTATCGGATCGCATCGAACCCCGGATTGTAGCCTCCATCGGGATGGGAGTGACCACCATCGGGTTGGTTCTTCTCTCGACCATCAGCAACAACCTGGCGGTAGGGTGGGTGGTCTTTTATCTGGCCCTGACCGGATTTGGTTTCGCCCTCTTTTCCTCCCCCAATACCAATGCCATCATGAGTTCGGTAGAAAGACGCTTTTATGGGCTCGCTTCGGGAGCGGTGGGCACCATGCGTCAGTTGGGGATGATCATCAGTATGGCCATTGTTACCTCGGTTTTATCGGTACTCATCGGACCTGTTCCTATTTCACCGGACAATTACCAGGCCTTTCTTAAAGGAATGAAATGGGCTTTTATGATTTTCACGGTCTTTTGTTTTGTGGGCATTTTCGCTTCCCTGAGCCGGGGGAAAATGAGAAATGCCGAGGAATTATCTAAATCCTCGTTAAATTCATAATGGCCAACCGTGAATTGGCATGGTACCGGAAGAGGGGACGGAACCCTCAACGTAAATATTAATGAAAAAGGGAGGGAATCATGATCGTCAGGCAAATACCCGTTGGTTCTTATGATGTTTTCAGTTACCTGATCGGCTGTCCCAAAACCGGGGAGGCCATGGTTATTGATCCGGGCGGGGACGTAAATCATATCATTGCCCTGGCCCAGAAGGAAGACCTGCACATAAAATATATATTCAATACCCATCACCACTTTGATCACACCACCGGCAACGAGGCCTTAAAAAAACGGACCGGTGCAAAAATTGTCCGGCATGCCCTGGAAGATGATCTTGTTTCCGGTAGTCCCAAAGCAGACATCCGGTTGAAAGACGAAAAAACCTTTAAGGTGGGGGAAATCACCTTTCAGATTTTCCATACCCCGGGCCACACACCGGGCGGTCTCTGTCTCTATGCCGAAGGCCAGCTTTTTACCGGCGACACTCTTTTTGTGGGCGACAGCGGCCGCACCGATCTGCCAGGGGGACACCGCCCCACCCTGGGGGCATCTATCCGCCGGCTGATGAAGCTCCCGGACGATACCATCGTCTGGCCCGGCCATGATTACGGCCCGACACCCAGTTCAACCATAGGAAATGAAAAGCGGACCAATGTCAATGCCAAAGAATATGGCTATTTTGTCAGGGACTGAACTGTAACCCCTCGATGTCTTAAAAATGAGAGGATAAGAAACTCAAAATTAATTGAAATTTGCACAAAAAATTGTGCATGATTTAAAATTTTTTAGACTTAATTCCCATATTGATGGGAACCTATCTTCATATCTAATCCAATAATGGAAAATTTAATAATACTCACCTTTACCTGAAAATCCCCTTCAATTAGACTATACCCTTATAACTATTCGATATTAATATTAAAATATTAATTAACCCTTTTTGGCGTCCGGCTTTCCATTCTTTTCAAAATATTATCCTGAAGTGGTATTGGATTTGCATTCAAAAAGAATTTTAATTTACTCATCGGGCCCACACCGCCAATTCATTGATATTAAACCGCCATGCCCCGCCTTTTGGGGCATGGCACCACGAAACATGAAAATAGGCTCCTTGGAAGACGGATGCTATTTTCGAACCAAAAAAGGAGATTAGTGATATGAAGGAGCCCATTCTTCACGGAAAAGAGATTTTTATGGGGGATGAACCATCGCACCTGAAAGAACTTTCCGAAATACCATGGCAATCCCAAATAAAGGATCCCCCGAATATCAGTATATCCGTCAGAGAAAAAGAAGTATTGCAGTGGGTCGAATTGGGGAAAAGTACTTTGGAGATCTCTCTGATACTGGGCATCAGTCCGAGGACGGTCAACTCCTATATTTATAATATCATGGAAAAACTTGAGGCGGTAAATCGACCGCAGATGGTTGCCATTGCCCTTAGAAAAGGATTACTTCAGTGAACCAATACCCATGGGCTGGGTCCTGTTCATAAACTTATTACTATATGGATGGATTTTGCCGGGATCAATTCTTTGGACCCTGGAGGCCCAAGAATTGATCCCGGAGGGAGGCGTTTATTTTTTCCTGATGGCTGCCAGGATACGATCAGGGGTCAGGGGGATTTGCCGGATGCGGGCCCCTGTGGCGTTAAAGACGGCATTAACCACGGCCGGGGCAATGGGAGGCACCCCCGGTTCGCCGATCCCGCCGACTTTTTCTTTGCTTTTGATGATATGGACCTCGATCTCCGGGACCTGGCTCATCCGGATGACACTATAGTCGTCGAAATTGGCGGATTTTACCCCGCCGTTGGCAAACTGCACCTCTTCCTTGAACACGGTGCTAAGGCCTATAATAATCGCCCCTTCGATTTGGGCCTTGATAATATCCGGGTTCACTGCCAGGCCGCAGTCCACGGCGGCCACCACCCGATTGACCTTTAAGGCCCCGGTTTTTTCATTAACCGCCACCTCGGCCACCTGGGCCACATAGGTCCCAAAGCAGTGGTGCTGGGCAATGCCCCGGCCCTGACCCTTGGCTAACGGCTTACCCCAGCCGGCCTTTTCAGCCGCCACCTTAAGGACATTTTGTGCACGCTGGTCTCCTTTTAAATGGTCCAGACGAAAGGTCAGGGGATCTTTCCCGGCAGCCTGGGCCATCTCGTCCATAAAGCATTCCACCACAAAGGCATTCGGGCCGTTTTGAACCGAGCGCCAGGGGGCGACCGGGACGGGCAGCTCCGAGATCAGGAATTCAAGATAGAAATTGGGGATCTCATAAAAGATTCTATTTCCATCCGGGGAGCCAGGGAAATCAACCAGACCCCAGAGGCTCATGAAGTCAATCCCATTTTGTACCGCTTTGGGATCGATATCCTTCATAAGGGAAGAGCATACGGCCTTGTGGGACCAGCCGATCAATTGGCCCTGGTTGTCCAGGCCGGCCTCGATCCTTTGAGATGTAGCAGCCCGGAAGGGATCATACTTGATGTCCTCTTCCCTGGTCCACATTACCTTGACCGGTTTCCCGATCACCTTGGAAGCAATAACCGCCTCGACCACGAAATCCGGTGCGGCCCGTCTTCCCAGCCCGCAGCCCATATGGGTCGTATGGATGTTGACCTTTTCCGGCGGCAATCCCGAGATCTGGGAAGCCACGATCTGGGCCACGGTCTGGCTCTGGGTAGGAACCCAGACATCGCACTGATCCGGACGCACATGGGCGGTGCAGTTCATGGGTTCCATAGTGGTATGGGCCACATAGGGCACAAAGTAGGTGGACTGAACCTTTTTCCCGGCCCCCTCCAAGGCCTTCTTGAGATCCCCCTTTTCAACGACCTTGGCCCCGGGTTTATTAAGTTCCTCCATAAGGGTCTTTTCAATAAAATCATTATCCAGTCGGGGATGGGTCCCCTGGTCCCACTTGACCTTCAGGGCATCCCGACCCTTCCAGGCGGCATCGAGGGACTTGGCGCAAACGGCTATTCCGTGGGGGGTCGGAATGACCTTGACCACTCCCTTGACCTGTTCGGCCGCTTTTTCGTCAAAAGAAAGGGGCTTGGCCCCGTAGGCCGGCGGACGGGCCAGCACGGCCAGGTGCAGGTCCGGCATATTCACATCCAGGCCGAAGACGGCCTTACCGCTCACCTTTGAAGGGATATCTACCCGGGGCACAGGCTGCCCGATATAACGGAACTCGGTCTCCTTCTTGAGCGGTGGATCTTTGGGGACCTGCAGCTTGGCCGCTTCCAGACAGAGTTGTCCATAGGTGAGGCTTCGGCCGCTCTTCTTGTGCTTGACCATTCCCTGGATGGCCTGACACTCCTTCTCCGGGACCTTCCATTTTGAGGCAGCAGCCATCAGCATCATGGCCCGTCCGGCCGCACCGGCCTGGCGCAAAGGCTCATAGAATCCCCTCACACTGGCGCTTCCCACAGTGATCTGCAGATGCATGAAGGGGCTGAAATATGCTTTAGCCGCCGGACCCTGCTTGACCCGAACCTGTTTCCAATCGGCCTCCAGCTCATCAGCCAGGATCATGGAAAGGCCGGTGTGGGTCCCCTGGCCCATTTCGGAGTTACCGATAAAAGTCGTAACGAGATTGTCAGGGGTGATCTCATACCAGACGTTAGGTTTGAACCCCTTCAGCGCTTCCTTGGATTGGGAAGCATTGAGCAATCGGGTCCCCCAAGGGCCGACAGAAACCGCGATGGTCAATCCGGTGACCGTTAAAGAGCCCTTCAAGAATTGACGACGGGTTAGGGATGGTTTCATGATTTCCGGCCCTCCTTTCTTTTGATCTCAACGGCGGTTTTGATTCCCTTCTTGATACGCGGATAGGACCCGCAGCGGCAGATCACATCATCCATCCGGGTGATGATTTTTTCAGGGGTGGGGGTTTTTTCCGAATCCAGGAGAGCGGCTACCTGCATGATAATTCCCGGCTGGCAATACCCGCACTGGACGACCTGTTCCTGGATCCAGGCTTGCTTAACCGGATGGTTTTGGGGAAGGCCTTCGATGGTCGTTATGGCCTTGCCCTGGACATCCCCCACTAAGATCGAGCAGGACCTCTCCGCCTTGCCGTTCACATGAACCGTGCAGGTCCCGCACTCTCCGATCCCGCAACCGTATTTGGTCCCCATGAGATTAAGATGGTCTCGAAGGACCCAGAGCAGGGTCGTGTCCTTGGGGACGTCCACCTTGTACTTTTTACCATTCACCTTGAGAGAAATCATATTGCCTCCTTATCCTAAGGAATTTGGATAAAACCTTCAATCGTTCGGTGTTCGTCGTTCGGCGAAAAATAGAAAGTTAACCTTTAAAACTCATAACGGAAAGCCGAAAATTTAGAGTGTAACGGTAGGTATATAATTGGAAAAATGGTAAGTCAAGAAAAAAAGGGCGGTCGCAGGGTTCAGGGTGCAAGGAGGGAAAGGCACAAGGTCCAAAGGAAAATAAAGGAGAGGTCCCACCGAGACCCCAAAAAACCATTGACAAATGACCCACGGTCATTTAATCTAATGCGAAAGTCTAAGGAAAGAGGGTCAGGGCCATTAAGCAGCGAGCGACCAGTCATGATGAAAAGCAGGAAAGACGGGAAACCATTCTGAACGCTGCCGGTGAACTTTTAGTAAGAGATGATTATCACGACATCAGCATCGCCAGCATTGCCCGTAAGGCCGGTCTGGCCAAGGGGACGATTTTTTTATATTTCAAGACGAAAGAAGAACTGTTTCTGCAATTGCAGATCAAAGGATATCAATCCTGGTTTAGAGCCATCAATGAGCGATTACAGAGATTATCCCGGCAAAAACAGGGGATTAACATTCAAGAATTTGTGGACACCATTATGGATTCCTTAAAGGACAATCCGGCGCTAATCCGGCTGACGCCTATTCTTCACGTAATTCTGGAGCGGAACATAGACTATCAGACCGCGCTGGATTTCAAGCGCTGTTTGCTGAATGAAATAGTTACCACCGGTCGTTTGATCGAACAGTGCCTTCCTTTTCTCCGAAAGAATGACGGGGCACGGTTGCTGCTCTATTTTCAGGTATTGCTTATCGGGCTCATCCAGATGTCCCAGCCCGCACCCACGGTCAAACAGGTCATCGAGGATGAAAGAATGGAGGTGTTCCAATTGAATTTTGAAGAAAAGCTGTCGGAAATGATGGCACTGCTCATCAAGGGCATGAAGGCGACAAGCCGGGGGTAAAATTTTTTTCTTTCATAAATGACCGTTGGTCATTTAAATAAGACGGCTACGATGCTCCTTCTCAAGAGGAAGATAGAAGGACCTTTATAAGGAGATAATGATTATGAGTATCTTTTCATCTACAGTAACAACAGAGGTGTCTGTTAATCAACTAGAGGCTTTT
>JACRBX010000051.1 GCA_016219225.1 Deltaproteobacteria bacterium | reverse complement strand
CCAAGAAACCGGTCGCCAGGGCCAGGAGGACTCCCAGAAGGGGGGA
This sequence comes from Deltaproteobacteria bacterium, assembly GCA_016219225.1. Classification (NCBI taxonomy): domain Bacteria; kingdom Pseudomonadati; phylum Myxococcota; class Myxococcia; species Deltaproteobacteria bacterium. Next base: position 16,468 of record JACRBX010000051.1, on the reverse strand, counting down.
ATAACCGGAAACAATCATCTTGGCAGCCACAGCCCCGCCCAGAACAAAGCTTCCATCAACGGTAAGGTCGGGAAAAGAAAGGACCCGGAAGCTAACGACAATGCCTAAGGCCACCAGGCCATAGGCCAGGCCCTGTTCCAGCGAGATTTGAAAAATGTTGATGAGAATTTCCAAAATCTATTCTTTGATAGTTTTTTGGGCTTTTTTTAGCAGGGCCGGGGGAATCGTCACTCCCTGGGCCTTGGCCGCCTTTTCGTTGATCACCAGATTAAATCTTTCCCCCAGTCCCCAGGGGACGTCCCCGGCTTTTTCCCCTTTCAGGATGCGCGCTGCCTTGGTGCCGGCCGTCTGGCCGATCAGGAAATAATCCAGTCCATAGGCGGCTATGGCCCCCCGGGACACGCTGTCTATATCTCCGGCAAAGAGGGGGATCTTGTTTTCATTACAGACCTTGACAATGGCTTCAAAGGCGGAGACCGCCGTATTATCGGCGGTAATAGTAATAGCCTGAACCTTTCCGGCCAAAGACTGGGCAGCCTGAAAGACCTCGGCGCTGCCGGATACCGTAGCTTCATGCAATTCCAAGCCTAATTTTTTAGCCGCCTCCCGCATTTCCTTGACCAGAACCAGAGAATTAGCCTCCCCGGCGCTATAGATAGTGCCCCATTTCCTGGCCTTCGGAACGAACTTGGTGTACATTTCAAGCTGGAGATAAACAGGCCAACGGTCGCTGACACCGGTGACGTTGGTCCCGGACCCGGTTCCCGGGGAACTGGTTTTGGGGACCAGACCGGCATCGACCGGATCGGTGACACAGGAAAAGACGATAGGGATTTTTTTTATGGTTTTGACGGCCGCCTGGGAGGTCGGGGTGGCGATGCTATGGACCAGATCCACCTTGGCATCCTGGAATTTCTGGGCTATGGTTTGGGCATTGGCCATTTCTCCCTGGGCATTCTGGCGGTCAAAAGAGCAGTTTACTCCTTCTTTGAATCCGGCTTCGGCCAGGGCGGCCTCAAATCCCTTGGCCGCCCCGTCCAAAGCCGGATGGGAAACGATCTGGGTAATTCCGATTTTGAAAACCTTGGCTTTTTTTCCTTCCTTGGCCAGGGCCATTGAAGAAAAAATAAAAATTGAAGAGAAAATAAAAAAGGACATGGACAAAAAAAGAAGTAGTTTTTTCATTATCAGTACCCTCCAAAAAAGTATTAAATACCCAGCCCTCACTGGGGCACCACGGAACATGAAAATGGAATAAAGAGAGTTTATATGAAGTTTTTCCTACTTGAAACTTGCATCTTGAAACTTGTTTTATCCCCTTTCGGTCAGGGCCAGCAGCCAGCGGTGGAGAGGGGCCATTTTTTTATAATGTTCAAAGCAGAGGTCCACCAGACCGGAAGAAAACAGTTCCGTTGAGTTAGGAATCTCAATTCCGGCATAGAGTCCATTATAAAGCAGGAATTCGGCATTGGGGTGCTTCGGGTCAAACCCCTGAGGGGTTTTTTTGAAATGCTGTCCCCCATAATAATAACCTTCCTGCTTCTTGATCCCCTTGATGATCTTGGCCAGGGCCGGGCCATGGATCGGATGGACGACCGATTGTCTGTAGGTGTCCAGAAGGTCTTTGGGAAAACAATAAAGCCCCACCCCCAACATGAACTTTTCCGGTTCCAGATGAAAATAAAAACCGGAACATTCCATCCGGGGTCTGGAACCTTCCCAGAACCAGATACCCAGGTGGGTTTTATAAGGGGTCTTGTCATGGCTGAAGCGGATGTCCCGGTTGAGACGAAAAAGGGACTTGTTGACCCGGGGGTCGGCCTGCACCCCTGGGGCGATTTTTTTCAACCGGTCTCCCATGGCCAGGATAAAATCACGGGCCGGTGCCATAACCTGCTGTTCGTAGACCTCCTTGTGCTGATCAAACCACATCTTGGTGTTGTTTAGGGCCAGGTCTTTAAAGAAAGATAGGGACTGTTTGGGGAAACCACTAAAACCTGAGAAGATGTCCATGGTTTTGCTCCTTTTTGGGATAATTAGTAACTAAAGAATATAATTCTACGCAAAATGGATAGAATTTCTTAAAGAACACGCCTTGGACCCGGACCAGTTGAGGTTTTATTAACCTGTTTTGTATATCCAAAATCTTGGTTCCGGCTGGTCCGGGTTGGGGTATCCGATTACATAATCGTGGTATGTGAGCTCCCGGCCGCCTGGGTTAAGGCATCGGCCAGAAACCATCCCAGTATGTCCAGACATTCCATGTCTAAATATTGTGGAGCTTTTTTCTGGAAAAGTAAAGTCCCTTGGGCCGGAAATTTCTTAATGGGGGACTTGTTCGTAAGCTCTGGGTTTGGTTTGAGCAATCAGGTTCTCGGCCAGCTTTTTCCAGATGGCAAGGATTGATGATCCTCTAAAGCCTGATTAACCTCAGGAATCGTATTGGCCAATTCCTGGATAAGGCTGATAAGCTGGGGTTTGGTCTGCCCTTTCAGAAAATCCCGAAGAGAAGCGGAAGATTTGGCCTTGGCGGTCAAGGAAGGTTTTTGGGCTATAACATCCTCCTCTTCTTCCCAATCTTCCTCCCATTCCTCTTCCCAGTCTTCATCCAGTTCAAAGTTATCCAGGGCCTCAAGCCGCTTATCTTTATTAGAACATATAGGGATTTCTTTTTTCTTTTCCAGAAGATCAAGACCTTCCAGAACTACGGCCACCGCATGTTTGCAGGTATCCCCGTAAGGGCAATTACAATCCGCGATCAACTCCCCTTTTTGAACATCAACCAGAGTTGCATACAGGTCCGTCCCCTGGACCCAGGCCACCAGGGCCCCATCGGGCGTCAAGGCCAGATCTTCCACCTGGCCGCTTTTTTGATAATCTTTCCCCCGGGAAGCAATCCTGCTCCCTGCCCATTTTTTCAGATCATCCCAGGATAAATTTTTGAACAAATCGATTTTATTATTTTTTTTGCCCATGAATTTTGATCCTTCTGAATCCATTATCCGATCATTTCATGAAAAAAACTTTATCCCAAATATTCGAGCCGGAGTCCAGTTTTTCTTTAATTCCATGAAATTTTAATATTATTTCCAATATGGTCCTTGAGTAATCCAAATATAATTCTTAACTTACAACAAGATAGCAGATTCTAAGAGAGTATATCTGCGGATTTATCGCTAACATTTTGAGAGGCGTTTGAGGTAAAGGGAGATTTTTTTATGCAAAATCCATCTTTTCTAACACGACCTTTTGGTAAAACCGGCAGGAATGTCACCCTCGTCGGTCTGGGAGGCGAAGGGGTACTCCGGACCTTCGGAAAGGAAAAAGCGGCTCAAAAAGTGATCGAGACTGCCCTTGACGAGGGGATTGGCTATTTTGATTCCGCCCAAGCCTATGCCGGGAGCGAAACCTATTACGGTTTGGTTTGGTCTCGACGTTCCACAGACCGGACCAGGATCTTTCAGACCAGCAAATCGGCCAGGAGGACCAAAAAAGAGGCCCTTCTGGAATTAGACCAAACCCTCCTCAAAATGGGGATTGATTACCTCGACCTTTGGCAGATCCATGATGTCAGGACCGAAGAAGATCTTCAAACCATTGCCGGGCCGGGTGGGGCCTTAGAAGCCTTTGTTGAGGCCAAAGTTAGAGGAAAAACGCGCTTTATCGGCCTGACCGGTCATCATGACCCGGAAATTTTGACCAGGGCCGTAAAAACCTGGCCGATAGATTCGGTTCTGATCCCGGTGAATCCTGTTGAAGGAATCCTGGGAGGGTTTCTGACCTCCACCCTGCCGGCGGCCCATGAAAAAGGGGTGGCGGTTATTGGGATGAAGGTCTTGGGGGCCGCTCATTATTTAATCCCCCAGTCCGGCATAACCCCCGAGTTGCTCATTCGATTTGCCCTCTCCCAGCCCATCACCTCAGCCATTGTAGGGTGCTCCAGTCCTGAAGAGGTAAAAACCCTGGCCCGGACCGGCCGAAATTTCGAACCCCTATCTCCTGAAGAACACCAACAGATCCTCCATCTTTTTTCGCCTTATGCCGGGAGGCTGGCCTTTTATCGAGGTGTGATCTGAAGCCGGACCCGGGGATCAGGATATCCGCCTGTTGAATCAACCGTCTGCTACTTCCCCGGGCAACCTCTTGGTCATAAAAGTCTCCATTAAATTTCCAGACCCGTGCCCCGGAAACCCGAGTTCTAAACGCCTGTGACCAATAAAGACGGTTCATGGCCCGGAGCTATATACTCCGGACTGTCGGAAGGAATCATTGAAAGAATCTTGTAACAACTGTCATAATAATCGAAATAGTTGTAAATGAGGGGGGAGGGTATGAAATGGCCGTAGATTTGCGGCGCTGGCGTAATTTTGTGCTTATTGCCCTCCATATCCATCATTTCGTCTTGCTGTGAAAAAGCCATACAATACATGTGCCAATGGTCCCCAACTAAAATCCTTATCCCCTTGGCAGTGGTGACCGCAACAGACATGGATCCCGGCGTGTGACCCGGCGTCAGGAAACACTTGATGCCTTCGGTCAACTCGAAGTCTCCATGCACTTTGATGCAATTCGAGGAATGCAACGCGTCAATCAGGACCGGGTCGTAGTCCTTGCGAACCTTCATTATCGGCAATGGATCGAGCAGGGTCGCCCACTCGTCTTTTTGAAAAATCATCCGGGCGTTCTTAAATATAGAGGTGTTCGCGGCATGGTCGTTATGCAGATGGGTAAAGAGGATGGTTTCAATCTCTTGAGGGTCGCACCCGGCTTTTGCCAGGGCTTTCTCAACGTACGCCCGACCACCCTTGGCCGGATAGTTCCCCCAGGCCTTACCGTCAACAATAAAGTCGTCCGAGATTCCCGTGTCTACTAAGACGTTGTGTTTGCCGTTTTGCAGGAGAAACCCTAAATACGGCCCATCTATCAAGAAATCCGGGCCAAGGTTAGGCGTGGCTACCGTCTTAGGAATAGTTATTTCTCCGTAATAAAGTACCTGGATATCCCAGAAGATCATGATTGTTCCTCCTCGGTTTTGGATAGATCTTCATAAACACCTCCGGGGTGCTCTCATCGCTCGGCTTCGAGTATAAATCCCTGGACTTTGGCCATGTCCGTGGGATAATGCCTGGAACCTCTCCAGAAGCAAATACAGGCAATGATGCCTGGCAGGCACAGGAGCATCATAGCCGCCTTAAGTCCCCAGGCGTCGCCTCCCAGGGCATCGGAAATGGCCCCCACAGCCGAAGGCGACCATCCGGCACCGCCGATCATCATTACAAATCCACCCATGCCCCAGGCCACCCCCTTAAGTCCTGGACCCACTACGTCCTGAGAAATAGCGTTCACGGCGGGAATCCCCAATACGGCAAATATACCCCAGATCACGATCAAGGCAAGTCCCGCGCCCTTTACGTTGAGAAAAAGAGCCAGAAATAGCAGGACCGCTCCAGCGGACGAAGCCAGGATCGGGGTGTACATGCGCCCCTTTTTGTTCTTCTTTTGCCACAAATCCGCGATCACACCGCCCAACGGAGCACCGATTATCCCCCCCAGGGCGGAGACACCCAGAATCATACCGGCTTTCGCTTCTGATACACTTTGGGCGCGCATGACAAACGCCCCGCCCCAGGCGCTGAAAGAAAAAGTCGTGGCCATTTGCATGGCATAGCCGATATACAGCCACCTAAGGGTCGGAATTCTGAAAAGGTTGACAACCGATGACCAGAAACCGATCTTTCCCCCGTGATCGGCTATCACAGCCACGGTTTTGTAGTCTTTGAGGAAGAAGGCCAGGATACCTAAAATAATTCCCGGAACGGCGAAGACGAAAAACGGGGTCCTCCAGCCTCCATAATGGGCAGAAAGAAACCCGCCCAGCAAAGCCCCCATGGCCGATCCCAGCGGTATGGAGGCATTGAATATTCCCAGGATCCGGCTCCTGGTTTCTTGAGGATAAACGGCGCTCAGCATAGCTGTGCCCGCAGAAGGGAACCCGGCCTCACCCACCCCAACCAGAATTCGGGGTAAAAACACGCCTGACAGACTTCGGCCCAAACCGGTTAGGTAAGTAAAGGCGCTCCAGATAATGGCCATCAAGGACAGGGTCTTCCGCCTGCTCCAGCGGTCGACCAGATAGGCGGCAGGAAAGGCCAGCACGGCCATGCTCAGGAAAAAGGACGTTTGTAATATCCCGGCCTGGGTGTCCGTAAACCCCAGGTCTATTTTCATGGGCTCCAGCACCGCCGAAAATACCTGTCGATCCATAAAGTTGATCATGTACAGCAGGAAGCAAAGAACCAGCACACAGGTTCTTTGAAGTCCGCTTACTTTGAATTCTTCAGATTGTGCGGGCCTAACATGGTTCATCCGTCACCTCCTGGCTCGTTATCTGGGTCTGATACGCTTTAAAATCATCTGGTCTGACCTTACATCCCTTCCCTGAATTTCTTCCGACAAGGATCGCCGTGGGCTTCAAGCCACCCTTAGCTTTCTAACCGGATATTTATTCAGTTCCCTTAAGCCGTCCTGAGTGAATACACAGGTGCTCCCCACCCACAACCCTTTCTTGAAGTCGGGCGCGATGGGGTAAACCATTACCTGTACACAAAGACCCGGCTTGAAGACCAGGTCGAGATGGGACTGTTCGGCTTTTTGTGGAAATTCCGGATGGGTCTGCCCGACGAAGGGCGGAGCGTTATAGTTGCACCAGCCTGAAACCAAGCCAGTGGCCAGGTAACCGATCTCTTTGATGGGCTCAACAAATTGATCTACATCGCTTCCTTTCATACCCGGCTTGAGCTCACGAATCACTCGTTCCTGAACCGAAGCGGCCAGTTCGAACAGGTCCCGATATTCCCTGGTCGGTTCTCCCAGGAAAATGGTGCTCATGAGTTTGGTGTAGTACATGCCGTATCCCACCGGCATTTCCGTCATCACCAAATGATCGGGTTCCACGGTGCGATCGGTCGGCCAAAAATCGGGATATGGCCATTCCTGGTTCGACATGGGCCATGAACTCAAATGCATCATGCAATGGTTGCCTTTATGCATGAAGGCTATCTGTTCGCAAATACGGCGCAGCTCGGCGTGGCTGATGCCGGGCCGGACGGCGTGGAACAGTTCTTCATGGCAAAGGTCATTCAACGCAGCCGCCCTGTCGATTAGCTTGATTTCCTCATCGCTCTTTATCGAGCGAATGTTTTCGTACCATTCGCTCACGTTCTGGAATTCCGCTCCTGGAAAATCATTTAAAAAGCGGATATAATGCTCGTAGGGGATCGTGCAGGGCATGAAGTAGCTAACCCCTGAACCGACTATGCCAATGTGGCCCTTTTCGAGACCAAGCTCTTTCAACCTGTCGCTAACGCCGATTTCGAGCTCAATACCGACGCGCACATCCTGGATGGCGCTGATGTCTTTGGCGTTTTGAACGTGCAGCACCATACCAATATGCAGGGTCGGCGCCTCGTTGACCGGAAACACCACGTAGGTGTGCCCCACTCCGGCAAAGTTGGACAAATACTGGGCGTTGATCTGGCCCGTATCGTTGCCTCCCAGAGAAGTGGCTCCATAGATGACCAGGCAATCCAGGCCCGTTTCCTTCATGGCTTCCAAGAGCAGGCCATATCTTCGTTCGTACTCCTGCCGGGAAAACGGCGGAAAGTAGTGATTGGGCGCTAACATCAGGCAGTCTCCTTTCGTTTGATTTTAGCTAAAGCCTTATATGCAGGTCCTCCAACGGGTAGCTCAGGCAGGGGTGAATGTATCCCGCCTGCTCGTCCGACCACCGCCGACGCACGCGGGAGGGGGTGAAGACCTTTCCCGAAACCAGGCGGGTACGGCAGACGGTGCATTCCCCCGATCGGCAGGCCGACGGAATCACCAAGCCGGCCCGTTCGAGCGAAATCATCAACGGCTCGCCGGCCTTGGCCTTAAAGAGCCGGCCAGACCTTTCTTCACGCACTTCGAACGCGGTCTTGAATGAAATTCCAGGCCAGCCCGGTTCCAGGGTCACATCATCCGGGGGCCCGTAAGCCTCTTTCTTTATGCGTCTATGGGGTACGCCGAGGCTTTCCAGAGCCTCCTCACACAGGACGTGCATCCGGGCAGGACCGCAAATAAAGAAGGTCTTGCCTTGAACCGAACCCAGGCGCGACAAAATCATCCTGGCGTCCAGCAGACCGCACAGCCCGGACCATCCTTTCGGAGGCCCGCTGATGACCAGGTCCACTTTTACGTTTGGATGACCAAGGGCGATCTGTTCCAGTTCATCTCTAAAGATGATGTCATCGGGACTACGGCTGCCGTAAAGGAGATGAATACGTAAAGGCCGCTTCTCTTCCACCGCATCCCGGATGATGGACATAAAGGGTGTAACACCGCTGCCGCCGGCCAGAAAAACGAGATGGTCCGAATCCATCAACGGTTCGTGATAAAATGTCCCGTGGGGTCCGTTGGCTTCCAGGACGTCACCGGATTTTACTTTGTCCATTAAATAGGGAGAGACCAATCCCCCTTCCTTATGACGAACCGTGATATCCCAATAGGGCTTTCCCAGAGAGGAAGAAATGGTATAGGGCCGTGAAGTGGCCACTCCGCTAAAATGGACGAAGATATGGACATACTGTCCGGGCCGGAAAAGAGGCAGCGATCCTTCGGCCGGGATCATTCTCAGGGTCTTGGCGCTGGACGTTTCCTCTGCGATTTGATCCACTTTAAGCAGGATCCGATTGGGATGCAGCCTGGATATAATGTTTTTGGCTTTGGAGCCCTCCCCATTGGTCAAGGTCCGACCGCCTTGGGTCTGCTGCTCCATTTGGTTCTTGATTCGTTCCATTACGACCGGGGCCGGACCGCCCGGTTTGGCGTCCTCCAGCAGGTCCTGAGCGGCCAGGAACCCCGAGAGAATGCAGGGCATGAATCCTCCCCCGATGTTGACCCAGGCATTGGCGAAATAGAGACCCGATAAAGGCCCGCGACTGGGAAGGCGTCCCAAGGGCGAACATTGTCGATTTTCGGCAAAGCCCGTAAAACTACCCCCGGGATTGGCCGTATAGCGGGTATTGGTCAGGGGGGTGGCGATATCCAGCACTTCTATATGGTTCCTGAGATCAGGGGCCACAATTTCCGCCAATTCCATGGCCTTGACCGCCAGCCCACTCTTGGCTTCCAAGTATTCGGAAGGAGAAAGCTGTAGCCAGGGCGCACCGTGAGCCCCCAAGGTTATTACCACGGAGGCCGTGCCGGGCGGGGAGAATTCGGGGTCGGCCAGGTTGTAGGCCGTAACCGCCGCCGCCAGTGGTTGCCTATTGACCGCTTTTAGAGCTGCTTCATCATGCTGGTCCAAATTGAAGTCGATCCCGACAAAGGTTTCATGCGTCTTCAGACCTAAATCCTGACAGGTACAATCCAGACCCAAATAGACGTTGAAGGTTGAAGCCCCGGCCGACCAGGCCCCCAGGCGCCTGAGATACCAGTCAGGAACCTTGTCCCGGCCGATCAGATCAAGACAGGCGACTACCGGATTGGCGTTGCACACCACCCGGGGGGAAGCGATTTTCGTGCCGTCTTCGGCCTGGACACCCTGCACCCTGTTCCCGGAAGTCAAAATGCGGGCCGCGCCTTTGTTCAGCCAAACCTGACCGCCATTGGCCTCAATGACATCAACAAAGGCTTGAGACAGCGCCTGGGACGTGCCTCTGATATGGGCCGGTCCGTAGGTCAGGTAAGCCGTAAAGGCCATAGCAAAAGCAGTAATAGGCAGCTTTGAGGGCGGCTGGCCCAGATAGTTACAGAGCTGTCCCAACACTGCGCGTATCCTCTGGTCCGAGAAAAAGGAATCAAAAACTTGAGCCACCGTGTGATTGGAATAGGCCGTCATCCTGGGGAATTCCGGTGGGTTCAGGCTGTTTGGGGACCCGCCCAGAATATTGGCTCTCATCGCTTCTTCCGCTATATCGAAGACCAGGCTGACAAAACCTTTGATTCCGGACGCCTCTTTAGGGAATTCATTGGCCAGGGTCTCCTCGAAATTTTGACGACCCACCGGCAAAATCACATCCAGACCCGGAAATAGGCAACGATAGAACTCAGGCACCGGCATAAACTTGACCCTGGGCGCCACCCCCCAGCCATTGAGCAAGCCCCACAAAGGACCACGATTCTCGTTGCCTCCCACACCGGAGAGCTCATGGAGAGCCACGTCAAATTCGAACCGGCCTCGGAGGAAAGAAGAGGCATAACCTCCGGGGACATTGTGTTTTTCTAAGAGCAATACTCTTTTGCCTGCCTGGCTTAAACAGGTTGCCGCGGAAAGACCGCCAAGCCCGGCTCCTATTACGATCACATCGAAGTCTTTCATAATGGCCAGACCTCCCTTTTCATCCGGTTTTCAGGCATTGTCTGAATCTTATTTTTTGAGAGTATCTATACCTACGAATCTCCTGTAATCGTCGGCAGTGGCAACCTTCCGACCCAGTGCTTCTATCAGCGCAACAGCCTGTCTAACTACGGATACGTTATTTTTGATCACTTCATCTTTGTGGGGGTACATATAGAGGGCGTCTTCCATTCCCACTCTGGCGCCCATCAAGCCCAATGCAATTGCCGTGGCAACCGAAAAGAGTCCGGCTCTTCCCGCCATATCAATCATAATGGCACAATTTGGATCAATCTTTTTGAGTTCCCTGACTACAAAGGTTAAACATTGAAACATGGAATCGGGGTCTTCTATATAACCCCACCCGGGATTCCCCATGGCCAGACGGAAGTAATAGGGTTTCTTGGCGACTCCCGTGTCTATAAGCCAGCGCCTTACCAGGGAAATGTCCCCAACGTTATGGAGGACCATTTCGGGTTTGCATCCGATTTCCTGCATGAATCCCACATGGGTTTGGCATATTTCACGGGTTTGAACTACCGAAAAATCACCGGCTAAATTAACCGCGGTAACCGTGATTGGGGCAATTTCTATAATATCCTGAAACTCAAGTAATGGGCGCAGGGACTCGGCAACAGTATTCGCTCCCTCCGGACACCCGCAGACCACCACATCTCGTCCAAATTTGTTTTTGATCGGGTCGATTACCTCATGATATAATTTTACATCAAGTGTATGCCGGCCCTGGTTATCCCTTACATGGGTATGAAACGAACAAGCCCCGGCCTCTACGGATTCCACAATATCGCCTTTGATCTCCTCAGGGGTATATTTTTGGTTGGGGTTGTCTTCTTTCATAATAAAAGCCCCGACAGGGGCCACCTTGATAACAAAAGTCTCGGGAAGATCCCATTTCCGCTGTTCAACCCAGGTCTTTTTAGCCGCAAATATCGTTTCAGGCGGTGTTGAATAATACCCCTTCATGTCTTTATACTTTGCCAGCTTCTCTTCCTTTTGACTATGAGTCATATCAGCCTCCTATGAAAAGAAGATTTGAATGCTTTAGATTGAATGCATCTTATAGCTGCCAAAATTCTTTTGTCAAGATAATTATTTCGATATGATCGAAATTATTGACAAGGATTGAAAAATAAAATACATTGGACTTTACTTGCTTGGCTCGAAAGCACATTACGCTCCGGCCAAGTTGCGGGAAATGCAAGGAGATTAATATGATGAGTGATTTCGGAACTAAACTGAGGGCCAGACGCCGAGGCCAAATGATGACTCTTAAGCAACTATCTGAAAAAACAGGGCTATCAATAAGCCTCCTGAGTGAAATCGAGCGGGGTCTGGCCCAACCCTCCATGTCATCGCTCAAAAGAATCGCTCAGGCTATGGACTTCAGCCTGTTCAATTTCGTTGAGGAGCAAACCGATCCAAACGGGCACCAGAACCAGATGACCTTACAATCGAAGAGACATAGCTCCCCTGGTACCTACACTAAAGATATCGGGGTTGTCAGGGCCGGAAAACGGAAAAAGCTCATGTATCCCAACTTTCCCGCCTTGTTCGAGATGCTTACCCCCGACCTGAATCGCTTGATCGAAATGTTGTATGGCAGGTTTGAGCCGGGATTTAACTCCGGGCCGGAACCTATCAAAGATCCCCCCGGAGAAAAGTGCGCACTTATTTTGAGTGGCTGTCTAGAGATGAAGATCGGAGAGACGACCCTTCGTCTCAACGAAGGGGATGCCGTTTATTATCCCGGTGATGCACCGGTGTATTTGCGTGTGATCGGGGAGGAAGCCTGTCATTCCATCTTGGTCGTGACCCCTCCAACTTTCTAATATTATCAAGGGCATCTTCTTTGCATGGAGCGTTGTCAATTTAAAAGAACTGACCCCAGCTCCCAGACGTAGCCATTCTTTAGTCGCCGGCCTGGCGCGTAAATGAAGGGGGCGAGATTTTCTGTCCATTGCAAACAGCCATCTCCTGTCAGGGTGTTATCCTGACTAAATCACGATTATCGACCATAAACGGATTGGTTTGCCAGGGGCATCCGCAGGATGGACAGTGTAAGGACAGCTCTGGAGAATGACTCTTTTCTTTAGGCTTTTTCCTGGCCCTTTTTAATTTTCTGATAGATTCAACAACGGCTGAAGGGACCTCGCTACTCTTTCCGCAGATCGGACACAGGGTTGACAACGTCTTATCCCAATGCCCGGTCCCTCCCTGAAGATCGTAATGCCATTTCCGGACCGGAGTTACCCGCACCTTCCAAGGGACACCTCTTGGGTTCCCTTTCCCCGGCTCAATGATCTGGAATGCTTCTCCGTCCCCGGAATAAGAACAGGCCAGGATGGTATTCCCTTTCAGGCAAAAATCTCCTCTCATGACTTTATCCAATCTAATTGCCGAGAGGCAAAGCCCGGTTTCCAGGTCCCATAGTCTCAGGGTTTGATCATCACTGTGGGATACGGCCTTTTGTCCATCGGCCGTTACCACTACGGATATGATAGCCTCGGTATGCCCTTTCAGGATTTTTAAGGGCCGGCAGTTTTCCAGGTCCCAGAGCCGCAAAAGCCCATCTTGTCCACCCGACAAGATCCGACGGCCCTCGGGGGTGGCCGCCAACACGGAGACATCCAGGGTATGCCCTTCCCGGACCGTCAAATCCCCGGTTTCCAGATCCCACACTTCCACATGACCGGTGTTCGTTCCGGTTGTGACCCACCGGCCATCGGGGGAGACGTTCAGGGCAGTGATTTCGCCCGATACTTCTTGAGACCTTAGACAAAGGCCTGACTTCAGGTCCCAGAGCCGCACCATGCGGTCTTCGCAGGACGATATTGCCCTCCGGCCGTCAACAAGGAAGGCCGGAAAAAGGACTTTCCCGGGATGTTTCATGATTTTCAGGCACCGTTCTTTTTCAAGGTCCAAAAGAAGCAAATGTTTTCCATAGTCCCAATGCTTCTTCTTGGAAAATACTTTTTTTGGGATCAGGGCCAGGGCCACTCGGCCGTCGGCAGACAGGATCAAATCCGCGACCGTCGTGCCGGACTCCCTTTGAAAGCGTCTCAAACAAGAACCTGTTTCGAGATTCCATACCTGCACCAGTCCACTGTCATAAAGGCTGCCTGTTACCGCTATCCGGTCATTATGGGTGAGGGCCACCTTATTGATTCGTTCGCATTCCAGGGTCTTCAGACAGCGGCGGGTTTTCAGATCCCAGAGTTCGAGGATGGGTTTATAGGACCCGCTCCGTTCGCCCGCGGCCAAAAGGGCCTTTTGTCCATCGGCGGTCAAGGCCCCGGCGCCTAAATCCCGGGGTCGCTCCAATGGATGGCCGAGGCCGCGAACCCCCTCCAGATCCCAGACCCGGAGTGTTTCGTCGGCACTGCAGGAGATCGCACAGCTCCCATCGGCGGTAACGCTTACGGAAAGGGCCTCATCCGTATGACCCGATAATATGACCGGACTACGGCCGCTGGGCACATCCCAGACTTTTATCGTTGCCACATTCTCCATAACAGAGAACCCTTCGACGGATACGGCTAAACGGCCATCGGCAGTAGCAGAGAGGCCGGTAATCCAGAGATCCCTTTCCATCTCCCTCCATTCAAGCTGATTATTAGACGCTGTCCAGATCTTGAGCTGTCCATCCAAACTGCCTAACAAGGCCTTCCTGCCGTCTCCAAACAGGGCCAGGGCCTTAGCCGAATCCAGCCCTCCCCATATCTCAATAAATGATTCGGTGTGGTCTTCCAGGGACTTTAAACATTGGCCGGTTTTCAGATCCCACCAGCTCAGGGTCAGGGAAAGTTTCCAAAACTTCCCAACCGCGCCGTCCAAATGCGGCGTCAATTCAAGCAAGACCGCCTGCTTTCCGTCGGCTGTGATCCTGATGGTTTTGTTGGAACTATTGTTTCCTTCCAGGGTCCGGAAGCAATTGCCGGTACTGAGATCCCAGAATCGTATTTCCTTGTCTTTCCCGGCAGATGCCGCTAAACGTCCATCGGCGGTCATGGAAACGGATTGGATTTCATCCGTGTGCCCCTCCAAATAAAGCAGGGTACGGCCTGATATCAGATCCCAGACCCTCAAGACCTTTTCTTTTCCGCCCGATACGGCCAGGCGCCCATCGGCAGAAATTGCGACGGAGTTGACTATGTGTTTATGTCCTTCCAGGGACCGCAAACACTTGCCAGTCTTCAGGTCCCAGACTCGCAGGGAGAAGTCCCTGAACAAACCCCACGAACCTCCACCCGAGACGGCCCACCGGCCGTCCGGGGTAAGGGCCAGGGCCTGAACATCGTCGGTATGTCCTTCCAGGGTATAAAGCAGGGCCGGGTGGGGGTTGAAAGGCGGACGCCAGGCTGCGTGCCGCAGCAGTATGGGCCCTCGCTGGCCGGAGTGTATTATCTCCTCGGCCGCCTGGGTCACCGGCCCCTCAGCGGCTTGGCTATATGCTTGGGCCAAAACCAGGTTCGGCACCGAGCCCGTTTTTAGAAAATGATGGGTCTGGGATTTCGTGAACTGGGCGAAGGCCGTTAAGCGGTCCAGACGGGTTGGATGACGGAGTAGGCGCTGCCGATCCGCCTCCAGTTCCTCCTTTTCCAGTAGTTTCAGGGAAGGAATGATCTCCAGTTTTTTAATCTTACCCCGGGCATAAAGCAGGAGATCCTGCGTATATTTTGCCAGCCGGGCTTTTTGTTCCCTTTTCTTTTTAGTGGTTTCCTGATTTTCCGGCAGGGCCTCCAGGGCGGTCTGAAAATCCTCATTCAGCTCATGGACCAACCCGGTCGCGATTTTTTTCTCTAAAAAACACAGGTCGCAGAGGACCCGCTCCAACCCGTCCCAGTCTTTGGCTTGGATCGAATGATAAGGCAGGTCGAGGTTTTTTTCTACCCTTTTCAGGACAGGCTCGACTTGGTTATCAGTTTTTTTAGTCATGGAATCCTCGTATAGAAAAACAGATCTGATAAGAAAATTACTATGAGTTGGGGAAAAAGGAAAGACCAAATTGGCACCGGAACAAAGATGCGCACCACGGTATCGCAACGCCCGTTGATGGCCACTGTCTCTTATGGGGGATTACCTTGTAGGCCTAAAAAATGGCTGACCATGGCCGGGGATCAAAATATCCGCTTGTTGAATCAATCGTCTACTGCTTTCTTGGGCAACCTTTTTGTCATAAAAATCTTCATTGAATTTCCAGACATGTCCCGATTGAAGCCAGGAAAGGTTGATAATGGCATCTCCGCAAATAGCCACTTTAATCTTTTCCTGTTCATCCGACCATAGAAGGGAACAGTGCTCTTTGGTGTGCCCCGGTGTGTGCATAACCCACGTATGGGGCAGAATTTGATCCCCATCCTTTAGAGGAGTGAATTGTTCTTTGCTCGGACTGTTGAGTTCAGCCAGGGCTGAATCCAGAGCATACCATTTGGCCTGGTCAAAATATTCCAGGCTGCCACAATGATCCTGATGAAAATGGGTGATGAAAACTTTGGAGATTGCCTCGGACCGGAACCCGTTCCGTTCCAACAGGCCCTTCAACAAGGCCCAGTTTCGGGTCTTATTTTCAGAGGAAACATCCCCTTCCCGTTCATAGCCGGTATCCACCAAGAGGGTCTCATCGCCCTCCTGGATAACAACCACTGAAGATCCTCCTCCGATCCCCATTTGGTACTTCAGCCCGGCCTGGATCGGCGAGGCAGAATTTCCCGGATCAATTGTGGAGGAACCGACTTTAATGATTTTAACCTTCAGATTCCACATTTATGATTGCATGCATTGGGGACGTTGTTCATTTCATTCAGTTTTAGTAGCTGCTTCCATCGCTTTAATTGCCATAGCCACCCCAGTTGTCCCAACTCCAACCTGGCGAGCGATCTCAGCCATAGGGAGTCCCAGTTCCCTGTATAAATAAAAACAGAGCCTTCTTCGAAGTTCCGACACGGCCTTTCGGCGGCTCCCAGATTTTAGCTCAATTTCATTAACTCCGGCTTCTCGACATTTTTCTTTAATGATCCTCGACAACGACCCGGCTTTCTTTCGGGCTCTAATTTGCCGGACCAGTTTTTG
>JACRBX010000050.1 GCA_016219225.1 Deltaproteobacteria bacterium | reverse complement strand
CCTCAAATCCCGCATCAAGCGTGGCGGGGGTCTCCCAGGGACTGACGACCAGCCAGCCTTCACTCCGCAGGCAGTGGTGAAAACCTTGAATAACGTCCTTTCCCTTCTCCTGGGTGAAGTACATAAGGACATTACGGCAGACGATGAGGTCTATTGCCTGGGTCGTATCGACCGACCAGGGATACGGATCCTCCGCCAGATTGTGATTGGAGAAAAGGACCATTTGCCTGATCTCGGGGAGAACCTCCCAGCGGCCTTCGGATGTTTTGGTAAAATATTGGCCCTTAAACCGAGGAGGCGTATTCCGAAAAGACCACTCACTATAGATCCCTTTCCGGGCCTTCTTCAAAAAGTGCGGGTTAATGTCCGTTGCTTGAATAACGATCCGCCAGTTTTCCAGGTCCGGGATCATTTTTTTCACCAGGATAGCCAGGGAATAGGCCTCTTCCCCCGAGGCACACCCGGCGCTCCACAGGCTCAGGAAGGGATCTTTCCCCCGTCTGGTGTCTATCAACGGTCGGAGAACATTCTCCTCAAGGGCCTCGAATAGCTTTTCATCCCGGAAAAAATAGGTTTCTCCCACTGTCAGGTGGCTGGCCAGGATTTCGATTTCATTCTTTTCCAATGACGCCGACAAGAGCCCCTCTATACACGATTGCGTATCACTGAACCCGAGATCATGAGCGGCTGCCCGGATGCTTCTGACCAGATCAGGCCACCGCTCTTCAGGGAAGTTCAGGCCGGTCCGTTTCGAAATAATTTCGCTGAGATCGGCCAGGTGTGGTCCGGGCAATATTTCTTCAGGATTAAACATATTCAACCATCCCGGGTTCCGTTGCGGTTATCGCAGGGCTGGTCTCCCTTGACATCTCTTTGGTGAGGGCCGACAAATCATCTCTGAAAACGAACCCCTTGAGGTCATAAATGAATACGATGTCTCCCTCTAACCGCACAGTACCTTCCACTTTCCCGATTTCGGGGAAAATCCCTCCTGAGGCAGTAAACTTCTGAGGGTTGAAATCTATTACACCGATGACTTCATCCATTAACAGGGCGACCTTGAAGCCGGCGGCCCAGGCGATGAGCAGATGATCGTCCAGCCCGATCTCTTTATCCGGGAGACCAAGCAAGGCCCGGGTATTAAGCACGGGGATGATCCGACCGCTCATATTGATGACCCCTGATACGAAGGGGGGTGCCTTGGGCACGGAAGTAATTTCCACTACACGAATGCCCCTTTCCACAACATTCAGGTCAAGGGCGAATTTTTGTTCATCCAGATGAAATAAAACCAGTTTCTTCAGTGCCTCCATATCATACCCCCGACACGACGGATCTATTCAAAAACCAAAAACCCTGTCTCATATTCATGGACAGGGCCTTATAGTTTAAACTATGGTTCCATAGTTTCCGGACGGACCTATTCGGGGAAAAAGATAGGATCATATTAAAATGCCCTTCTCTTCCCATGAAATACTAAAGATAAGATTGGCAAGAAACATACCAAAACCCGTCTCAGTCATGATAACATTTAAATTTCAAACGGTTGCCTCATGTATAGTCTTACCATCCCTCTGTACCTCCGGCATGAATTGCACAAAAAATTGGGCAGGGATGCACAATATGATATATATGAACAGATTTTCTCCAAGCTCCAACCATAGCCATACTTCTCCAATATCCCATCCAGGAGAAGTTTCATTTCGATGACTTCGGTTTCATTCTGATTCATCTTATATTTCTCTTCTTGACAAAACTCTATAATCAGGATTAACTTATTTTATGACCACTTTAGCCGCTAAAAATGAACCTGTCGAACCGATTGCCATCCGTGTCTGGGCCGAAAAAAGGACAATTTTTGTTGAGTTGACAGATGGCCGCATCATCGGTTTTCCTGCCAATCGCTTCAAGGTCCTGTCCAAGGCCTCGGAAGAACAACTGAAGGAAGTTACCCTACGCCTGAACGGATATGCACTGCGCTGGGAATCTCTGGATGAAGACATCACCGTGCCTGGAATTGTCGCCGGCCATTTTCAGTTGCCCTACGAAGTTGATTAAAATCAAGTTGCAAGACAAAGAATTCAAAATACCTTCCAAAACCTTACTCCTTCAGGCCATCGGCTTTAGGGGATTCATGTAAAATGGCCAGATTATGGGGCTCTGATAGGATCAGGTTAAATTCAATACTTTTTAAAAGCTCTATGGCCTGGGGCAAGGTAACCCTGGAGGTAATTTTGACCTTGTCCCGGATAATCCAGTAAGAAATTTGATATTCCCGGTCTATATGTAAAATCGTAACGGGAAGATCCAAGAGATCGTTCCTTATCTATGAAGGCCTTGATTCTACAAGAGGACACCGTTCACAAAGGGCCAATCCTTTCGAGACAAAATAATGGAAAAGATCGTCGGCCTTACCGGGCTCAGAGTTATTCCTTCGAGCCGCCTGGTGACGTTTGAGACAGGCTTCGCCCGTTATCTTCAACTTCCCGGGCTGGAAAGGGTAGTCGATTATTGCCTTCCGGTTAATCCTCAGCCATTGACTCGCAGAATCATTGCTCTTTTTTCTATCCATTCGGTAATCGAAGATCATGGTCCTCTCCTTTCGTAACACTTTTAACGTTTGAAACCCCTTTTCACCACAGAGATACAGAGGGCACCGAGACAAATTCTCTGTGCCCTCTGTGTCTCTGGGGTGAATCAATTCTGATCTAAATCAATTCTTTTAATTGGCCTTTACTTTAGCCAGAATGATTTCCATCATCGGAACGAGCCTTTTGTACATTTCCCTCTTGGGTAAAAAGGAGCCGGCCCCGGCGGCTGCGGCTTCATCCTGATAGCGGATATCCTCATGGATGGTCAGAATAAGCACCTCTGTCCGGGGACACAATTTCTTGATTTTTCGGGTCGCCGTCAGTCCGTTCATGCCGGGGAGTTCAATATCCATCAACACCAGGTGGAGATCATCTTTTGCGGCCAGTTGGAGGGCTTCCTCTCCTGATCCGGCTTCGTGAAAAAGACAATCGGGAAAATTGATACCAAGCCATTCGCGAATCGATTTGCGAACAGGTTGGGAATCTTCCACGATCAGTATGTGGGGTTGCATCTTCT
>JACRBX010000049.1 GCA_016219225.1 Deltaproteobacteria bacterium | reverse complement strand
GTCCAAAAAATCCGTCGCCTTTTCTCCGGATCAAAGGTCGTCCAAGAAGAATTACGGTTTATCAGGGCCGACGGCTCCCTCCTGTATGGAGAAACCATCGGCGCGGCCCTTTATGATGCCGTGGGCCGACTCTTCGCCGTCACCAACGTAGTCCGTGACATCACCGAGCGCAAAAAAAGAGAAGCACAATTACTTCTCATGGCTTCGGTGATCGAGCAATCTGACAGCAACATCATCCTCACCGATTCCAATGGCACTATTCAATATGCCAATACCTTTTTTGAGCGGACCAGTGGTTATTGTCGTGATGAAATCCTCAGCTTCCACCTGAACACCCTTTTTCAAGAACCGAAAGAAGAAAATATTCCTTCCATCCATAATACTTTTTCTCAAGGGTCCGGTTGGAAAGGCCGAATTAAAGGCAAAAGGAAAAATGGAAGCCTATATGAAACGGATCTAACCATAACGCCTATTCACGACCCAAAGGGGATTATCACCAACTTTGCCTCCTTCAGCCGTGACGTGACCCGTGAATGCGAAATGGAACACTACTTTCGTCAGGTCCAGAAACGAGAGGCTCTGGGGACCCTGGCCGGAGGTATTGCCCATGAATTCAATAATATTTTTGGGGCCATTATTGGATATACCGAGATCGGTCTTTACAAGCTTCCGGAAGGCAGCCGGACCCATGACAATCTGAAACAAGTATTTGCCGTCTGCCTGCGGGCCAGAGATTTGATAAAACAAATTTTGGCCTTCTCCAGCCAAAGCGATCAAGAACGGAGTATCATCCGGATCCATCCTATCCTCCAGGAAGCCCTGAACTTCTTTCGTGCCACCCTTCCTTCGACCATCGCGGTTCGCTATGAGTGTAAAACGGACAAGGATTTTGTCAAGGCGAATTCGAATGAAATTCTTCAAATTGTATTGAATATCTGTAATAACGCCTCCTGGGCCATGAAAGGAAAGCTCGGTTTTTTGGAAATTTTACTTGAAGACAACGTCCCGACCGCCGAAAACGGTCCGCAACTCAGAAGTTTACCGCCCGGTCCTTATTTAAGATTAACCATTCGCGATACCGGGCCGGGGATTGACCAGAAAATCATCGACCGGATTTTTGATCCTTTTTTTACCACCAAGGAGGTCGGAGAGGGCACCGGAATGGGCTTGGCGGTGGTCCAGGGAATTGTTGAAAGCCTGGGAGGGACTACCCGGGTGGAAAGCACACCGGGGGAAGGAACTGCTTTTCGCGTCTATCTCCCTCAAAGCCAGGGTCAGGATCCCATCCCGATCTTTCCAAAACCTCCGCTCCCTGAAAAAGGCAGGATCCTCTTCGTGGAGGATGAGGTTTCTCTGGCTGAACAAGGACATCAGATGTTAAGCCGTCTGGGCTATGATGTGGTTAGCCAGACCAGCAGCCTTGAAGCGTTAAAGGAGTTTCAAGCCAGGCCTGATTATTTTGACCTGGTTATCACCGATCAAACCATGCCCGAGATGACCGGGGTTATGCTGGCCCGTGGGATCCTGGCCGTCCGCCCGGATATTCCGATTATCCTTTCCTCCGAATACTGTGAAGGAATCACCGCCCAAGAGGCCGAGGCAGCAGGCATCAAAGCTTTAGTGATCAAGCCGTTGATCCTGGATGTAATCAGCCGCCTCATCCACAGCTTACTGCCCAAGGAGGCTGCTGGATCTGCGCAATGGGAATGATAAGGTGACCGATAGGACGTATACTATTTCAGACCCTCCTTGATGCCTTCAAGGGAATATCCCCCTGACTCTTTTGGCCTCGGCCACCCGGCCAATGCCGAGGATATAAGCGGCGGTGCGCATGGAGACCTTTTTATCCCGGGCAATGGCATAGACCTCGGCAAAGGCCCGTTTCATGATCTCTTCCAGCCGCTGGTTGACGTCCTTTTCGGACCAGAACAATTTCTGGACGTTCTGAACCCATTCGAAATAGGAAACCGTAACGCCGCCGGCGTTGGCCAGGATGTCGGGGATGATAAACACCCCGTTGCTTTCCAGGATTTCATCGGCCAAAGGGCTGGTGGGACCATTGGCCCCTTCGACAATGACTTTTGCTTTTATATCAGGGGCGTTGGTGCGGTTTATCTGCCCCTCCATGGCGGCCAGGATCAGGACATCGCAGGGCAGGGTCAGGAGTTCCCGGTTGGTTAAGGGTTCACCATCCGGATAGCCCGGCAGGTGCCGTGACTTCTGCTGATGAAGAAGGACTTTGCCCGGGTCCAGGCCGGCCTCGTTGTAGACACCGCCCTCAACGTCCGATACGGCAATCACCTTGATCCCCATCCGGTGAAGGAGTTCGGCCCCATGATAGCCCACGTTCCCGAATCCCTGGACCGCTACCCGGCAGCCAGCCAGGTTCAGGTTGAGAATCTTGGCTGCCTCCTCCAATACGTAAACGCATCCCTGAGAAGTGGCCTTGAGTCTTCCCAGGGAACCGCCGATGGAAATCGGTTTGCCTGTCACCACGCTGTTGCAGGTATAGCCTTTGAAGACGCTATAGGTGTCAACGATCCAGGCCATGACCTGGGGATTGGTGTTCATATCCGGGGCCGGAATATCGATCTCCGGTCCGATGACCGGGGAGATCTCCCAGATATACCTCCGGGTGAGTCGTTCGATTTCTTTGGCGGACATAGCCGAAGGGTCGCAAGTAACCCCCCCCTTGGCCCCTCCGAAAGGGAGGTCCACAACGGCGCATTTCCAGGTCATCCAGCCGGCCAGGGCCCGCACCTCGTCGAGATTGACCAGGGGATGATAGCGGATGCCCCCTTTGGCCGGACCGCGCAGGGTATTATGTTGAACCCGATAGCCGGAGAGCAATTCGATATGCCCGTCATCCATTTGAAGGGGAAACTTGACCGAGAATTCCCGGCGGGGGTGCTTGATTTTTTCCAAGATCCAGGCATCATGGTCCAAATATTGGGCCGCCATATCGAATTGCAGGTTATGCATATCCAGAGGCTTGGTCTCGTCATTACAAGTCTTGTCCATCGTCTATTTTCCCCTTAGAAAAAAAGTTTCAAGTTGCAAGAGGCAAGGTTCGAGATCCGGGAAAAACCCATTTTTATGATTCATGATTCCCTTGGGGGCAGGAATAGGAGCCCAGAAGCATGAAAATATTTTCGCCGACCCCTGACCCCCGGCCCCTGACCCCTGATTCCGAAATCCGAAATCGAAAATCCGAAATGGAACCCTAATCATTAAAGAGTTCCTGGACAAAGGCCGTTGAAAAGTCACCGCTGACGAAGCGGTGATGTTGCAAGAGCCGTAAATTGGTCGGAATGGTCGTTTTCACCCCATCGATCCGGAAGGTGGTCAAGGCCTCGATTAGACGATGGGTCGCCCCGGTACGGGTTTGGTCCCAGGCAATGACCTTGGCCAGCAGGGGGTCATAATAGGGAGGCACCGTCATGGGGGCAGCCAGGGCATGGTCGATTCGCAGGTTACGATTTGCTTCCGGAAGATGCAGGAAGGTAATGGTTCCCGGGGAAGGGAAAAAGGTCTCCGGATCTTCGGCATACACCCGGGCCTCGATGGCGTGGCCTTGCCGGATGATCTCCTCTTGCCGAAAAGGCAGCCTTTCACCGGCGGCAATCTGCAACTGGGATTTAACGATATCGATCCCGGTTAAAAATTCCGTCACCGGATGTTCCACCTGCAAACGGGCATTGATCTCCATAAAATAATAATGACCATCCCCGGAGCGCAACCCTTCGATGGTTCCGGCCCCCTGGTAACCCATACGTAAAATGAGCCGCCTCGTCCAGTCGAAGAGCCGCTGACGATCCTCTTCGCTGACCACCACCGAAGGGGACTCTTCGATAATCTTTTGATGGCGGCGCTGAATGGAACATTCCCGCTCACTGAGGCAAAGGCAGTTCCCGAAATCATCGGCCACAAACTGGACTTCGATATGCCGGGGCTCCTGGACCACCTCTTCAAGATAACATCCCGAATGACCAAAGGCCATCTGGCCGATACTGCAAGCCCTTTTAAAAACCTCTTCGGCCTGATCCTCACTCCGGACGATTTCAATTCCCTTGCCACCGCCGCCCCGATCGAGTTTCAAAAAAATCGGATAGCCGTGCTCACGGCCGTATTGTTGCACATCCCGGGCATCCCGGACCAGGTCCAACGTTCCGGGAATAACCGGCACCTCTACTTCATGGGCCAGATGGCGGCAATAACTTTTTGAGCTGATGGTCCTTAAAACCTTGGGGGAAGGACCGATCCAAACAAGACCGGCCTCGACCACGGCCTCGGCAAAGAGCCCCCTTTCCGACAGAAAACCATAACCGGGATGGATGGCCTCGGCCTTTGATTTTTTAGCCGCTTCGATCAAGGCCTCCATGTTCAGATAGCTTTTAAGGGGATTGGCCGGGCCGATACAAAGGGCTTCGTCAGCCTCCTTAAGATAAGGGGCCTCCCGGTCCGCCTCCGAATAGACGGCCACCGCGGCAATACCCATTTCCCGGCAGGTACGGATAATCCGGCTGACGATTTCTCCCCGGTTGGCGATTAAGAGTTTCTTAAACATGGTTAACCGCCGTTATGGACCTCTAAAACAACCATGGGGATACCGACCTGCATCTCATCCCATTCCTTGACCAGAATTTTTTTAACTGTCCCTTCCAGATTGGATTTCACTGAAATTTCGGTCTTCATGCAGTTGATAACCGCAACCTCCTGTCCCGGAAGGACCTTGTCCCCAACATTGACCACTACCCTGGCAACCATACCGGGCATGATGGCATCGATACTTTTCTCCATAATGAATCCCCTTTATAACTAAAATAGAATTTGGATTTCGGATTTCGGATTTTAGAAGACTCTCCTTCGACATTCATGATTCGATATTCGATATTCAGATTTGTTTTAAGCCAACGATGCCTCGCTTAGCAATTTCTTCCGGTCCCTGCGGGCCTGGGTGGCCTCTTCCTGGGTACAGACCTGGAATTTCATATAGTCCCGTCCCGGCGTACCCTGGCCGACCATCCATAGATCGGCATTGATGACGCTCAGGGCACACATGTAGCCGCCCAGGGTCGGGCCGTCGGCAATCAGGAGAACCGGTGTGTTGCCGCAGATATTTAAAGCCCCCGGCATGGCATAGCCGTGATCCAGGATATTGGAGGGATGGCTTCCTCCCACTCCGCCGTCCGGTCGGGCGAAAAAACTGTCGGGCAAGGCTTCCAGACGGTAAGCGGACCGGTTCGAGGTATGCTGCACCTTAAAGGAATGACTGAAAAGGTAGTCCATTCCTTCTTCGGTGGCATAATCGGGCGAGGTGTTGGGACCGGGGACGGCCCGCAGGATCCATTCCCTGGGATAAACGGGAAGGGCTTCCTTTTTCAATTTTCCTCCCACCAGATCTTTTTTATTCTTGACCGGGCTGCCGAATTGGAGCACATCCCCCGGAGCCAGCTTCCGTCCTTCAAAACCCCCATAACTTCCGAAGATACAGGTTGACTTGCTGCCTAAATAGGGAGGGACATCGATGCCGCCGGACACGGCCAGATAGGAACGAAAGCCATATTCCCCGATATGAGAGAATTTAATGACATCTCCTTCTTTAACTGCCAGGGACTCCCACATGGGCATTGCTTGTCCGTTGATCGTTGGCCCCATATCCGTACCGGCAATGGCTATAACCGTATCCATTCCAAATTGAGCTTCCAAAAAACCTCCGGTAATCTCCAACCCCGCCTCTCCGGGAGGGTTACCGACCAGGATATTGGCCAGGCCCAGGGCAACAGGGTCAAAGGCTCCGGATGGGGCCATGCCCTTGCCAAGGTATCCCAAACGCCCCGGAGCATCTTCTACTAAAGTCTCTATTCCACCATTGAGTATTTTTAACATCGGTTTCCCCTCCTTTAATTAAATTAGGACGCAGGTTTTCGCCGATAAACGCAGATAAACATTCTATATTCAAAATCCTGTCAATCTGCATGATCGGCCCTCTGCCGATCCGAGTTTATCTGCGTCCCAAATTCTTGTACTAAAAAGTTAGAGGCGCGGGGCCTTTTTGACGCCCTCGGCCTGCTTGGCCTTAAGGGCCTTCATGCCCGCCTGAACTTTCTCGCTGTTGTACCAGGCTAAATAGTCCTTAACAACAATTTTTCCCTCATCGATTTTATATTCATAATCCGTTTGGTTATGAACATGGTCATAAATTTCCAAAACCTCCGCTTCCGTCACCTCATGGAAACGGACCCGGTCGGCCGGCTTGTAAAGGAAAGGACCGTTTTGGAAAATGGGGTGTTTCTGGGCGAACTGAAAGGTGGGGATGGTCCGGCCGAAAAGCTGATAGCCGCCGCCGGTCGGTGTGGTGTAAGTAAAAACGCAAGGTCCTCCGATGCCGACCGCCCCCTCCGGAGTCCAGGTTCTGGGGGGATTGTATTTGGGGACCACAATGGCACAACGGGGATCGGTGGGCCAGAGAAAGGCCCCGCCCGGCCAGAAGCCGCCGCCGCTGTTAAACCAATCAGTCCCTAAAAACATCTCCTTAAACTCATACACCGTCACCCCGTTGCACAGGGCGATATACTCGATATTATACCCATCAATAATGTTGGGGGCATCGGGCCGAACCTCTTTGGCATATTTGGCCACGGCCTTTTTGGTTTCCGAATCTTCAAAGGCCATGGGCAAATGGATGAGCCGGGAATGCAAAACCACGTCATCCACGGTAGGCATGGAGTCCTCTGCCTCCTTGATGTGAACCATTAATTCCTTAAGGGAGAGCACTTCAGGATCGAAATGGAATAAATTGGTTCTGAGTCCCGGTACAGTTTCGATCAGCCCTTTGATCTTTTTGTCCTGGATAATATCGTTAACCGCCAGCATGCGAAAGGAGTCCTGCAGAGCGGCCCGCTGGATACGTCCATATTCTACCTGAAGAAAGCCGTCTCCGGCCTGGCGGAACAGCACTTCTAATCTGGATTCCGTTTCTGGCATGGTGTCCAGAATGACTTTGTATTTCTCTTCTCCCATTAGTCTCCTCCCATTACTCTCAGACCTGGCTGACGGCGGCCAGGCCTGCCTCAATGATGTTTAAGCCTTCTTCCAATTGATCATCGGTAATGACCAGGGGCATGAGAGTCCGAATGACATTGCCGAACTTCCCGCAGGTCAATAAGATCAGCCCATGTTCATAACAGTACTTAATCAGGTTTTTAGCGGCCTCCGGAGCCGGTTCTTTGGTTTTCCGATCTTTGACCAGCTCTATGCCCATCATGGCCCCAAGGCCGCGCACATCGCCGATAAGAGGAAACTTCTCCTGCAAATCCAAAAAACGGCTCCGCAGGATCTCTCCGATCCGGGCGGCCCGGGAAGTCAAATCCGTTTCAGTGATAAAATCCAGAACCGCCAGGGCGGCCCGGCAGGAAATGGGATTGCCTCCATAAGTCCCTCCCAGACCCCCCACATGGGAAGCCTCCATCATCTCCGCCCTGCCGGTCACAGCCGCCAGGGGCAGTCCCCCGGCCAGGGACTTGGCCATGATGACGATGTCCGGTTCCACACCATAGTGCTCCATGGCGAAGAGCTTTCCGGTCCGGCAAATGCCGGTCTGAACTTCATCGGCCACCAGGGCAATCCCGTATTTCCTGCAGATCTGATGAATAATTCCGAAATATTCCAGGGGGGGGACCACAAAGCCTCCCTCTCCCAGGACCGGTTCGACCACCACAGCCGCCGTTTCCTCTGCCGCCACATGATCGATAAAAAAATCCTCGAGATAATGGGCGCAGTGCAACCCGCATCCGGGGTAGGTCAATCCAAAGGCACAGCGATAACAATAGGCATAGGGCATCCGGTAAACCTCCGGAGCAAAGGGACCATATCCGAATTTATAAGGTTTCACCTTACTGGTCAAGGTCATGGCCAGCAGGGTCCGGCCGTGGAAGGCCCCTTCAAAGACAATGACCGCCTGTCTTTTGGAGGCATAGCGGGCCACCTTGACGGCATTTTCTACGGCCTCAGCCCCGCTGTTGACAAAAAGAGTTTTTTTAGGAAAGGTCCCCGGGGTCATCTGATTCAACCTCCCGGCCAGTTCCACATAGGGCTCATACATGACGATGTGAAAACAGGTATGGATAAACTTGTCGGCCTGGTCTTTAATGGCGGCCACAACTTTTTCGTTGCAGTGTCCCACATTAACGACCCCGATTCCCCCGGCAAAATCAACATATCGTTTCCCCTCCACATCCCATATCTCCGCCCCTTTGGCCCGGGCGGTAAAATAGGGAGTGACGTTAAAAGGACCCTGAGGGACCTGCACTGATCGCTCGGTCATCAATGATTCATTGTTCCAATTCGTTACCAAGACAAAACCTCCTCTCCTTTCGGAACTTAAAAAATAGGTGCAAGGGTAACCTTCACCTTGTGCTTAATGAAGCCCACAAAAGATGAAGATGTATTTTCCCTAACCTTGTACCCTGAACCTTGCACCTTGTACCCTACGTCCTTTTCTCCGAACTCTAAACTCCGAACTTTCTTTTCCTCAACCTTGTACCCTGCGCCTTACGCCTTGTACCTTTTTCAAAGAGCCGGCGAGGCCAATTCACAACCGGCCTCTTCCAGGGCCTTGCGCACCGCCTGAACAATCTCAACGGCCCCGGGCGTATCGCTGTGAACACAGACCGACGTTCCGAAGATGGAGATATCCGAACCATCTAAGGCTTTAACCCGGCCCTCTCTGACCATGCGGACCACCCGGGCCGCGGTCTCCTTGGAATCATGGGCCTCATGAACCCTGGTAATCACCAGGCCGCCCTGGGCGTCGTAGCCCAGATCGGCGTAAAGCTCAAAGACACAGCGGATTCCCATCTGGGCGGCCAGTTCACCAATCACCCCTTTATGCATCACATAAAGATAGAGAGCCGGATCCAGGTCTTTCACGGCCAGGCAGACGGCCCGGGCGATTTCTTCACGCCGGTGGGCCATCCCGTAAAGGGAACCATGGGGCTTGACATGGTGCAGGCGCATCCCGGCGGCCTCGACAAAGGCCTTCAAGGCACCGGCCTGGTACAGGACAATCTCATAAACCTCATCGGGCGTCAGATTCATTTCCCGGCGTCCGAACCCCTGGAGGTCCGGCAGTCCCGGGTGCGCCCCGATTTGCACCCCCTCCCTTTTGGCCCAGGCCACGGTTTTCCGCATCACCGAAGCATCGCCGGCATGAAAGCCGCAGGCCACGTTGGCGCTGGTGATGAATTGCATAAAGGCTTCATCATTTCCCATTTTATACAGGCCGTAACTTTCACCCATGTCGGCATTCAGATCGATCTTCATGGTTCTTCCCCCTTATCGTAATCGTCCTTTCATGGCCAGGCGAAAATGATCCATGACCACCGCAAAGATAAGCAGCAACCCCATAACCACCATTTGCAGATAGGAGCTGATATTCATCAGGTCCATACCGTTTCGGATTAAAATAATCAGGATGGCCCCGAAGATGGCGCCGATGACCCCACCTTCGCCGCCGCGCAGAGAAACACCCCCGATAACCGCTGCGGCGATCGATTCGAGGGGAAAGGCCGCGCCCAGGTTGGGTTCGCCGGAAGCTACCCGGGCCGTTAACATGACCCCGGTGATCCCGGTCAGGGTCCCGCACAAAACATAGGCCAGAAAGGTGTATTTTCTGATGGCGATTCCGGAGAGACGGGCGGCTTCCACATTACCGCCAATGGCATAAAAATAGCGGCCAATCCGGGTCCGGTTTAATAAAACAGAAATCAAAATGATAACAAGCAGGGCGATGAGTATGGGAACCGGTATTCCGAAGATCTTGCCGATTCCCAACATCCGGTTGAAATAAGAAGGCAGGTTAAAGATGGGCACCCCTTTGGATAGCAGCAAGGCCAGCCCCTGGGCCACGGACATCATGCCGAGGGTCACCACGAAAGGGGAAACCCGGAAGACGGCAATAGTCATCCCGTTAGCCACCCCGATCAGGGTGGCCGTGGCAATCCCGGCCAGTATGCCAGCGATCATGGCCGCGACCGGAGAAGGAAAGGCGACCATGGTCATGGAAGTGACTACGCTGGTTAAGGCGACCGATGCGCCGACCGAAAGATCAAATCCGGCACAAAGGATGGTCAACATCTGCCCGGCCGTTAAAATAGCCAGATAGGTGGCCTGACGGCTCATGGTCAGCATATTGGACAGGGTCATGAATCTTCCTCCCCCTGCCAGACTGAAAAGAATCAGCAGGGCCACCAGGAGAAAAGGCAGAACCCCCACCTTAATGAACAACTGTTTTAAGGTACTCAAGATTTTAATATGCTCCTTTATAAAAACAAGGTTCAAGGTTCAACGTTCAAGGTTCAAAGTTCGAAAATAACCCGCATTAATAACACAGCGGCTCTTTTTTCGTCATTCCCGAATGTCTTTATCGGGAATCCAGCGGTTTTAATTGGTTTTGTCTCGGCTGGATTCCTGCCTTCGCCTTCGCGGGAATGACGTTTTGCGAAGTCATCAATATTCCTCGAAACCTATTGAAACCTATTTTTCAAGCCTCCAGGCGCTCTGCCGCCCTCTGGGGGGAGGGGGAGAGAGGGGCGGCGGCCATCTGGTAACCGAAACAGGCGCTCAGTATATTTTCTTCGGTAGCCTCTGCTCTCGTAAAAATCCTGCTGATGGTGTTGTCGTGCATGACCATCACCCGATGGCACAAATGAATCAGTTCCTGAATCTCCGAAGAAATAAAGATCACCACCGATCCTTTTTCCGCTAATTCTTTTAAAAATTGATAGACTTCGGTTTTGGCCCCCACGTCAATCCCGCAGGTGGCCTCATCGAAGATAAAAATTTTGATATCCCTGGTCAGACCGCGGGCGATCATCACCTTTTGTTGATTCCCTCCACTGAGATAAATAATGGTTTGATCGGGCTCAGGGGGTCTGATTTTCATTTTATCGATCAACTTTTTGACCAGCTTCTCTTCGCGCTTTAATTCGATAAGTCCCCGGCGTTCAAAAAGAGGGACCGAACAAAGGGTCTGATTTTCTTTGATGGAACGACAGAGAACCAGGCCTTCCTTATGCCGGTCCGGCGGCAAGTAAAGAATTCCCCGTTTTAGGGATTCAGCCGGAGATAATTTTTTCAGGACTTGGCCGTCAATGCCTATGGTCCCTTTTTTGATCTCTTCCAATCCGTAAACAGCCCTTCCAACCCTCGATTTGCCGGCCCCCACCAGCCCGGCAATACCCAGGATCTCCCCTTCCCGGACATTAAAGCTGATATGGTGCAGTCCGCTGGCCGAAGAAAGGTTCTCCACGGAGAGGACTACCCGGCCCGGGGTGTTGGTGATTTCCGGAAAAATATCTTCATATTCCCTGCCGGTCATGAGGGAAATAAGCTTTTGCTCGTCGGCCTTGGCCATCTCCAGGGTGGCCACCCGTCTCCCATCCCGTAAAACCGTGATCCGGTCTCCTATCTTCTTGAGTTCGTTGATTCGATGGGAAATATAGATGATGCCCACCCCTTCGCTTTTCAATTTTCGGATAAGGGCGAACAAATGCTCCACTTCTTTATCGGTCAGAGAGGCCGTGGGTTCATCCAGAATCAGGATGGACATCTTTTGCTGAATGGCCTTGGCAATCTCCACCATCTGGGACTCGGCCCGGCGGAGGGTTTCCACCGGGGCCAGAGGATCGATGTTAAACCCCAGCCGGGATAGGGATTCCCTGGCCCGGGAGACCATGGTTTCTTTGTCCAGGAAGCCTCCTTTGACCAATTCCTGTCCCAAAAACATATTTTCCACAACCGTCAATTGGGGGACCAGACTGAACTCCTGATAGACCGTGGAAATCCCTTTAGAACGGGCATCATGAGGGTTTCGAAAAATTACTTTTTCTTCACCCACGAAAAGATCCCCTTCATCAGGGAAATAAGAGCCGGCAATAATCTTGTTAAGTGTTGATTTCCCCGCCCCATTCTCACCGAACAGGACATGTACTTCTCCGGCCCGCAAGAAAAAGTCCACCCGGTCCAGGGCCAGCACCCCCGGAAAACGTTTGGTGATATTTTCGACTCTTAATAAAAGTGGTTTTTCGTCGATCATTATCAATTCTAATACTGTTCAGTCTGAAAAGTTGTCTCTCCCCATCTTAAGAGCGGGGGTTTATTCTTTTGCCAGGTATAGATGCAAGTCTCAAGTTGCAAGTTACAAGAAAAATCCTTACTCCTTAAGCCATTCGACCCGTCGGAACCTAATTCGTAGTACCTCCAGCTTCCTGGAGGCACCACGAATTATGAAAATGGATTCAAGGTCCAAGGTTTGTTCTACTTGAAACTTGCAACTTGAACCCCTATTTTCGTGCTAATGGTTTACTCCGAACTCCGAACTCTAAGCTCCGAACTTTGTTTTCACATTAAGCCTTCAGCCTCGCCGAACGCCGAACGCTGAACGTTTTCTATTTCTTCACTTCCACCTTGAACTCCGGCCGGAAGTCTTTAGGACCGAAGAGCACTTCATAGGGATACTTGTTTATATTGGCCTTGGTTATGGTCGGGATCTGGGGGCCGGAACGGAAGGCGAAATCTTTCCCCGGTTTTTCACCATTTAAGATCCGTACCATCATATCCACGGCCATCTGGCCCTGGGTAACGGTCATATCCGATGGGGCAGCGGTCACTTCCCCTTTTTTAATTTTATCATAAAGGGGAGGAATGATATAGGTGGAGACGATTTTGGTGGTTTTATTTTTCCCGGTTTCCGCCAAAGGACCGACGGCCGCATCGGCCATGACGGCATTACCCACCAGGTAGTCGATCTTGGGGAAAGTCTGCAAGGCATCTTCAACCAATTTTAGCTGGACGTCCTTGCCCGTATCTCCCCATTTCACTGCCAGGATATTTATTTTTCCGGTGAATTTTTTGATCGATTCTTTGAAGCCGTCCAGGGTATCCGGGGCCCATCCGGAACCGGCCGGCCCGGGCAAAAAGACCACGTTGACTTCCTTTTTGCCTTTTGCATCCCCCATCAAAAATTCTCCGGCATGATAGCCCATGTCAAAAAAGGAGACCAGGGCCTTACCCCGAATAGCCGGGGCTTGAATGTCGTTAATAACCTCGATCACGGGAATCCCTTTTTTGGTGATCTCTTCCACCACCGGATCCAGCGCCGTATAGGAAATCGAGGCCAGAATGATTCCATCCACGCCTTGTTGGGCCAGGTTTTCCACCTGGCTGACCTGGTTGGCCAGATCGGTGTAGCCCTCGGCAGCAACCAGATTAATACCAACACCTAATCGTTTAGCCTCGGCAATAATTCCATAGTCTACCGCCAGCCAATAGGGGTCTTTCAGGTGAGGGAAAGAGACACCGATCGTATAAGATTTATTGGCTTTTGGGGGAGGAACCCAGTCTTCCACCTTGGGGCCGGTCATACTTTTCGCCGGCCGCCCGGGGGCCTTGGTCTTCACATCATAAACACCGTAATAGCTGTTCACTTTAACCGGCCACCAGGGTTTTTCAGCCGCTAAACCCATCCCAATGTTCATCACAAAAATCATTCCGAAAATCAGAACACCTAACCCCATCCATTTTTTTACCTTTGCCCTGCTCATACCAACTTCTCCTTTCTTTTCATTGAAAAAAAATTTTATTGCCTTTTTAAAACTGATGACTATGTAAAAACCCGTCATTCCCGCGCAGGCGGGAATCCAGGCCAGGCGTAACCAAATTCTAAACACTGGATTCCCGTTTCCACTGGAATGACGAAATCGGGCTCTTCCGGACTTCCAACTAACTTAGCTTTTTTATTGCTAAGTTAGTTTCTGATACAGCGCCGCAAAGCGGCGTTTCATAGCTTTTTACGAATCCATCAAAACTGACCATCTCGTAAAAAGCTATAGGACGCCCCATAGTGGCGTTGCCTCGTCCCTCTCGCCTGTATTTTCAATTTTCGTATTAAACCCTCATGCCCTAAGGGCACCACGAAGCCTGAAAATGGATTCAACGCCCGACGGACTTTTGCCGAAACCTGACCCCCGAACCCCGATCCCCGATCCCCGATCCCCGATCCCCGATCCCCGATCCCCGATCTAAACCTTGGCATTGATGCCCTGAATATTGGTCCCAATCCCTTTTTCAATCAATTCCAGGATCAATTGGCTGATGTCCGGCAGGGAAAGCGCAAAAACGACCCACTTTCGTCTCTGGTCATCAAGGAGCATGGATTCCCTGGCAATGGGAATATCCTTCCGCTCTAAATACCGACGCACCGTCAGACGGGTATCCCCCTCCCCCGGATCTTCGACTAAAAGATGGGAATACTCTTTTGATAGAACTGCTTCTTTCTGATCCTGCAACCTAAAAACCATTTCTTGATCTCCGAAATAAGACTATTATCAAGAAATGTACCAATCCATTTTTCATCAGGGGAAAAAACGGGTCCTGGCGGCCTAACGGTTTGTTTTCATGAGAATAAAAAATATTGCTGGAATCGCAAAAGTTAGCGGACTGGGGAAGAAAGAGGCCGTTTCTTGATGCATTCCTGCATCAATTAAAAAGGATAAGAAAATTTTTTAAACAAATATAAAGGGTTATAATTGATGCACCTGTTTCAAAAATCGGCATCTCCCGATTTTTTAGAAAAGAAGAGTCTCTGTGCGCTCTGTGCCTCTATGGTGAAAAAGAGTTTTCAAACTAAGCGTTCATGCCCATTTGGGCACCACGAATCATGAAAATACCGCCCGTCGTAGTGGCGGGTTTTAAACCCGCCACTACAGCGCCCCACAGAGGCGCCAAGGACGGTTAAAAAATCTATTTTCGTGTTAAACGGTTACAGATTTTCTTAGCTTCCGGGAAATGGTGGATTGATTGATTCCTAAATGGCGGGCCGCCTCCCTTTGGCTGCCGTACTTTTGAATGGTTTTCTGGATTTCCTCCGCTTCGATCAGGGACAACTTGTGCTGTAGGGAATCTTTTTCCATTTGTGGGGAGGTCTCATTGCTGCCTGCAAAAGAGGCCAGTTCCGAGGGGAGATCTTTTAAAGTGATCCTGGTCCCTTTACTCATGATAATCATGGATTCGACGATATTCTGAAGTTCCCGGATATTTCCCTGGTAAGTGTGCTTGATCAGTTTGTCGATCACCTTCTGATCCAGACTTTTTTTCAGGTCATGCTTCTGGCAGAATTTATTAAGAAAAAAGGTTACCAGATCGATAATGTCCTGGGTACGTCCTTTCAGGGGTGGAATGTGGATAGTGACTACGTTGAGCCGGTAAAATAAATCCTTACGAAACCGCCCCTCCTGAACCTCCTGGCCTAAGTCTCTGTTGGTGGCGGTAATCACACGGATGTCCACCTGCCGCAGGGCGGACCCCCCGACCCGCATAAAACATTTATCTTCCAGAAAGCGCAGTAATTTTACCTGAAGGTGGAGGGGTATCTCCGAAATCTCATCCAGGAACAGGGTGCCCCCGTCGGCCATTTCGGCCAGGCCCATCTTGCCCTTGGCCCCGGCGCCGGTGAAGGCCCCTTTCTCATAACCAAAGAATTCCGACTCAAACAGGGTTTCCACAACGGCGGAACAGTCCACCCGGACAAAGGGTCGATTGTTCCGCTTTGACTTTTGATGGATCAACTTGGCTAAAAAGCCTTTGCCGACCCCTGATTCTCCGGTCAGAAGAACCGTGGAATCGAAGGGGGCCACCTGCAGGGCCTTCTCGTAAACGGACTCCATGACCTTGCTTTTGGAGAAGTAGTAGTTGGATTCCAGCTCCCGGAGCTGCAGATCGGAAAGCTCGTTGCGGTACAATTCAATCAGGGCCTTGCTGTCTTTCAGCTCTTCCCGCATCCGGTCCAATTCCGTGATATCCCGATCGTTGATGATAATAACGTCGATCTCTCCCTTGGAATTAAAAATAGGGCTTCCGGTGGCCAGCACTTTTTTATTCAGTTTGGTGGTTTGGACCAGAGTGACCGTGGTCTTTCGCTTCAAAACCTCCAGGGTCACCGACTTGTTGACGTAACCGGCGGCCATCAAGTCGGCTACGTTTCTTCCTAAGGCCTCCTCAGCCGTGACCCCGGTGATGCGTTCTGCCGCTTTGTTTAACTTGACCACATTCCCGTGTTTATCCATGATCCAGAGACCGTCATAGGAAAATTCCATAATGGCATCCAGCAACTTGGCCATTTGTTTATAGGATTCCAATTCCAGAGCGAATTTGTCATAGGAGAAGACCCCCTGGAAAAAGCTGATAACGGCCCTGATTTTTCCATCCATCCGCAAGGGAAGACGGCTGGTAATATACAGCTTCCCATTGATCGAATCTCGAACGCCTATTTGAGGATGGCCATCCTTAAAAATTTTGAGAATGTCTTTTGAAATCGACTCAGATATGTCTTCCGCTTTCCGCCCGATTAATTCTTCCAGAGGATAATCGAGAAACTTGGCGGCGGAGGGATTGGCATAGATAATTTTGCCGGATGAGGAAATGACGGTGACGGCGTCGGGGAGGATGTCGAAGACGCCCTTGGCGGGGGCTAAAAATTTAGAGAGTTCCTGGGATTCCTGAAATTTCATGGGATTGATTTAGCCTCCCTCCATGGCCCTCTTGGCCCTTTGTCCCCCAAAGGCATGAATGGTCCTGGTGCCGGCGGTATACTCTCCGGCATGGGCGACCCCCTTAGGGATAAAATATTCCTGCCCGGCTTCAACCGGAATTTTCAGGCCGTCCATGATCAGGATATACCTTCCTTGAACTACAATAAAATATTCGTCATAGTCATGGCTGTGTTCTTCGGATACCCCATCCAGGGCACAGGTCCAAAAGGCCATCTGACTGCCGTCGGCCCCGTCAAAAACATATCCTTCGATACCCTTACTGTATTGAGTGGCGGAAGCAATTTTATTTTTGGAATTTTTCATAAATTCCGGAAAATCCTTCATGGGCGCTCCATTCTAACCGATTGGCCGTTTCTTGGGTGGTTCAATCCGAAACGATTTGATCACGGGATAACCATATCCCAGAATTTCATCGATTTCAAGCCCCTTATGATTGCCCCTTATTCTTTGTAAAGATTCTCTACGGTAATCTTTTGAAAATCCGGACTCATCAGACCCGGTATGAGTCCACGGCCGAAAAGCTGTTCCATTTTCGCTGTACCCTTTTCCCAGCGTTCCGATTTTTCCATATTTTGTCTCCTTAAGACTCTGAGAATTTATTTCTTACACTTTTATTGCAACAGGTCTGGCCCAATGCCCTTAACCGCCCAATTTACTTTTGCTTGATAAATGTTCCCCTCTCATATTCCTCGAATGCGATGCGCAGTTCTTCCTGGGTGTTCATGACGATGGGGCCGTACCAGGCGACCGGCTCGCCGATCGGCTTACCCGAGACGAGGATAAAACGGACCGCCCTCTCCTGGGTGGTAATGACCACTTCGTCGCCATCCAGGTAGAGGATGAGATCTTCAGCGTTGCAGGCACACTGCCGCTTCATGTCAAAATAGTTGGCTCCCACAACTTCATGGGCAAAACCGTTCCGTTCCGGGTCGAAATACCCCTCTCCATCCAAGACGTAAGCGAAGACCGTATGACCGCGTTTGATCGGTAGCGTAAAGGTCGTATCCGGCGGCACCGTCACGTCCAGGTAGACAGGATCGACAACGACATCCCGCACCGGCCCCTTCACCCCGCCGACATCACCGCAGATGATCTTGGCTCGGACGTCCCCTTTGAGAATCACCTCCGGGATCTCACCGGCGACGATGCCCCGGTAGCGGGGGTCCATCATCTTGTGGGAGGCGGGGAGATTCGCCCATACCTGGAAGCCCCACATGAGGCCTTCAGCATTCCCCCGCGGCATCTCCTGGTGGATGATGCCGCTGCCTGCGGTCATCCACTGCACATCCCCCGACTCGATGACTCCTTTGTTCCCCATGCTGTCGCCATGCTCCACCCGTCCGTGAATGACGTAGGTGATCGTTTCGATCCCCCGGTGCGGGTGCCAGGGAAACCCTTTCAGGTAATCCGGGGGATAGTTGGAGTGGAAGTCGTCGAGGAGGAGGAAGGGGTCGAACTGAGGAACCTGGGTGTTGCCGAATGCCCGTTTCAGATGGACGCCGGCCCCCTCGATGGTCGGCTTGCTCTTCCAGACTTTGCTGATCATGCGCACGGAATTCATCTTTTCCTCCAATCATAATAAAATTAAGGTTTATGCAAACGTCGGGACCGGTAGGCCGATCTCTGCATCGAGCCACCATCTGCGTCTGACTCAGGGCAAAGAGGACGTGCCCTCCCCAGATCCTTCATCATCCCGGATCGCGTCATAGACACCCTGCCCGCAACGCTGAGAGGTTCCCGATCCCATTTTTTTTAAGTCTACCACTTTCATTTGAACAGGGGAATGGTGTGGGTTCTGTATTTTTACAGAAAAAATACAGCATTTATCAGCAAAAGAGGATAAGTTCGATTTGTTGTAATTTGGGGTCAAACCTTGATTTGTGATTTGAGTTTTTCATATTGACCCCTCATCTCACGATCCACCGCAATCCTGTCGCGAATAACTTTGGCACATCGACTGATGGCCGAATAGGTCAGACCGAAGTAAGCACCGATGGCATCATTAGATAACCGTCCTGTCTGCCAAAGCCAATATACAAGCAAATCGCGCTTGTCTTTCTCGCCAGAGCCAATTCTTTTGACGTTACGAGCATTTTCCAAGTCGAATCCCAAACTCTCTGCCGCTGCCTTCAAGATTGGTTCGGGATCAAAAGTCCTTAACAACCTGTTGCGCTGAGGCAACTCCGCATCTTTCTTATCACCTAAGTAATCCTTTTTGATTTGATCTATAAATTCTTGACCGCCATATATAAGACCATGCTTTACCTCTTCCCAGATGCTCCTGACTTCATTGGAATACTGTTGCACTTCGATCCTATAAGCCTGGTGGCGGTTTTGACCAGAAAATTGGCCCAAAATGGGTTCGGTTTTTAACCATAAAGGCGGTTTCTTTTTATAGGCGTAATAAGGATAGCTACTCCAGGGATAGTCCGCAAGCCTCTCCACAATTCCTGCCCGAAG